>NZ_JAUBRO010000008.1:0-165430 GCF_036701945.1 Microcoleus sp. MON1_C1
CCCCATACCATCCCCAGCTCGCTTGTTAAACCCCCAGGTGCCTCATATATTTGCCCCCTCACTCCCCCTCGACAATACCTCTATGCCTGGAACGTTATTTACACCACAGATCCTATCTGTATAGATAGGATCTGTGGTGTTTTTGCTAATTAAGTTTTAAGTTGCTATACCTGTTAAAGTAATTCCGATCGCCCTCACAACGATTTGATACTATGTGGGACCAAATTGCCGCGCACATCTGTGAAGCAACCGGAGAAACATTTTCGATAGACAACCGCCGTTCAGTCAGCGGCGGCTGCATCAATCAAGGCTATGCTATCAGCAGCAGTTCCCGCACTTACTTCGCGAAAATCAATCAAGCTTCCCAAGTTGCGATGTTTGAAGCTGAGGCCCTGGGTTTGCAGCAAATGCTGACAACCCAGACGATTCGAGTACCTGAGCCGATTTGCTGGGGAATTGAGGGGAATTCAGCTTATATTGTGTTGGAATGGTTGGATTTGGGAGGACGCGGGGGCGAGAGAGCTTGGGAAGAAATGGGGGGCAAACTCGCCGAAATGCACAAATATACCCCCCCCAGCCCCCCCTCGCTAAGAGGGAGAGAAGAGTCTAATCCTCCCCTTTTGAGGGACTGTTTTGGTTGGGATATTAATAATACGATCGGCTCAACTGTGCAAATTAATAATTGGACGGCAAATTGGGCAGAATTTTGGGCCGAACATCGGATTGGTTATCAGTTAAAATTGGCGAGGCGTCGGGGTGGTCATTTTCCGCAAGGGGAACGTTTATTAGAGGTAATTCCTGAGTTGTTAGCAGGTTATGAACCGCAACCTTCGCTGGTTCACGGGGATTTGTGGGGGGGGAATGCAGGGCTAACATCTGCGGGGGAACCGGTAATTTTTGACCCGGCTGCGTATTTTGGAGATAGAGAAGTTGATATCGCGATGACGGAGTTATTTGGCGGGTTTTCGGCGCATTTTTATCGGGGATATAATCAGGTTTTGCCGTTGGATGGAGGCTACGAGCGGCGGAAAACTTTATATAATCTCTATCACATTTTGAATCATTTTAATTTGTTTGGCGGGAGTTACGAGTCCCAGGCGAATCAGATGATTAATCGAATTTTGGGTTAAAATTTACGTAGTAGCTGGATTCGATTAAGTCAAAAATGAAGTCTTGGCACTGTGGCATCGGTCGAGGGCGAAGCAAAGCGTGCATTCGTCTCTATCCGAGGGTCGGAGTTTAACACTCGTCCGAAGACGACTTAAGCTTTGAGGCAGGGGTTTAAACCCCTGCCGGACTGAAGGCTTCACCTAGTTGTTGAGACCAGTGGGTCTATTTTTGCTTAGCAGCCGCTTTTTTCTTTGCTTCTTTTTCCGCTTTTTTAGCGGCTTTTTCAGCTTCGAGTTTTGCTAACTGGGCCAGCTCTTTTTCTTCAGCTATTTTATCGAGATAGTAGTGGTAATCTCCCAAATAAGGGCGAAATTCTCCATCCCGAATCTCGACAATTTTGTTAGCGACTTGGGAGATGAAATACCGATCGTGCGAAACGATAATTACCGTACCGTCATAATTCTGAATCGCTTCTTCCATCATCTCTTTCGCCGGAATGTCGAGGTGATTTGTCGGCTCGTCCAAAATTAGCAAATTCACGGGAGTCAACAGCATCTTTGCTAAAGCCAGACGGGCTTTTTCTCCGCCGCTCAAAGCGCCGACTTGTTTGAATACTGTTTCGCCGGTAAACAAGAACCGCCCCAACAAAGTCCGAACTTCTTCATTTTTCCAGTCGGGTACTTCGTCGTGAATGGTTTCGATCACGCTTTTATTCAAATCTAAGGCTTCTGCCTGATTCTGTTCAAAGTAACCGGGGATGACGTTGTGGCCTCCCAATTTGACTGTACCTTCAGAAGGCTTTTCTAAACCCATAATCAGTCGCAGCAGGGTTGATTTGCCCGCGCCGTTGGGGCCGAGAAAGGCTATGCGATCGCCCCTTTCAATTAATAAGTCTGCTCCCAAAAATAGGATTTTTTCGCCGTAGGTGTGCACCAAATCTTCAATTATTGCTACTTCGCGACCGCTGCGGGGTGCGGGGGGAAAGCGGAAATGCAAAGTTTTTAATCCGCCGGTGGGCGCTTCGATGCGTTCGATTTTGTCTAACTGTTTCTCGCGGCTTTTGGCTTGGGTGCTGCGAGTGGCGCTGGCGCGGAATTTTTCTACGAATGCTTGCTGTTTTTCGAGTTCTTTTTGCTGGCTTTCGTAAGCGCTGAGTTGGGCTTCTCTGGCTTCTGCTTTTTGCAGCAGGTAGGAGGAGTAGTTGCCGAGGTAGGTGCTGGAAACGCCGCGTTCTGTTTCGACGATTTGGGTGCAGAGCCGATCGAGAAATTCCCGGTCATGGGATACGATTACCATCGGGGTTATCAGCCCTTTCAGGTAAACTTCCAGCCATTCGATGGTTTCTAAGTCGAGGTGGTTGGTAGGTTCGTCTAACAGCAGGATGTCGGGTCTTTGCAGGAGAATTTTGCCCAAACTCATCCGCATTTGCCAGCCGCCGCTGAAGGCGCTGACTAATCGATCGCCGTCTTCGGGTTCAAATCCGATTTCGGGCAGAATTTTCTCGATTTGGGCTTCTAAACCGTAGCCGTTTAAGCCTTCAAATTGCCGTTGCAGCCGATCCATTTTGTGGATCAGTTCGTCAAGATTTTCTGGGGTGGAGGCTTCCAAGTCTCGATGCACTTGCATCAGGGATTCGTGCACTTCGTTGGCTTCGCTGAAGGCGCGCCAAAATTCTTCTCTGACGGTGCGAGTCGGATCTACTTCAAATTCTTGGGAGAGGTAGGCGATGTGGAGGCTGGCGGGGCGAATGACTTCGCCTGCGGTGGGTTCGATTTCGCCGGCGATGATTTTGAGTTGGGTGGATTTGCCGGCACCGTTAACGCCTACTAAGCCGATGCGATCGCCTGGCTTGACTTCCCAGGTGACATCTTTGAGTACGACGCCTGTGGGGTAAATTTTACTGATGTGTTCGAGTCGCAGCATTGTTGTGGGGACTGGGGAAGGGCAGGTTTAGCGGCGGATGGGATGCCGGCGCTGAGGTCGAGTTAATCTTAACAAATTTTAATTATATTTAGGGTATTGCCAGATTTTGATTTGGTAGGAGTTACGCGAAGAAACGGGGTTTCTCTGAAAAATCGCAGATTCTCAGCTAGAGATATACGAAGAAACCCGGTTTCTGGCCTCGATATGGGTTCAGGACTATTTGGGTGGGGCGATCGGGCGATCGTGTGGTTTCAGATTGAATTTCTCGAATAATGGTTGAGACTTCTGCACATTATAATAGTGAGTGTCAACCTCGATAGCAAAAGAGAGCGATCGTGCCAGCAAGTGACATTTATCATCAAGTTGTCAAACAGGCTCTGATTAAGGCTGGCTGGACAATTACCCACGATCCGTATCCCTTGGCTTGGGCGAAGAGAAACCTATCGATATTGGTGCCGAACAGCTATTAGCTGCTGAGAACAACGATCGCAAGATAGCCGTTGAAGTTAAAAGTTTTATCAGAGAGTCTAGAATTGCAGATTTAGACCAAGCTTTGGGTCAATATACTCTTTACTATGACATCTTAAAACGGACCGAATCAGAAAGACAACTGTATCTTGCAATTCCACTAAATGCTTTTACAGAGCTTGTTGAAGGAGAAAATTTGGGTCAGATATTGCTAGATAATAACCGCCTCAATTTGGTTATTATTAACCAAAAAATAGAGTAAATAGTACAATGGAGAGCTTAAATAATTATCGCAAACTTGTTAAGCAGCTCCTTACTGAATACGCTGAGATTCCAGTTTTTGACAGTGGAACCAAAAATGAAATAATTTTTGATTGGGAAAATGACCGTTATATGTTAATAAATATAGGTTGGTTTAATGAGCAGCGCATTCACCATTGCGTGATTCATATTGATATTATTGACGGTCAGGTGTGGATTCAAGCAAATAATACCGATCGCCTGATTGCTGAGGAGTTAGTTGCAGCGGGAGTTCCTGCCGAATCAATTGTTTTGGGACTTCAACCGCCTGATGTTAGACCTTATACTGCTTATGGAGTGCCTACTAGGGAGCAGCAGCGAGAATCTTTGAAAGTATAATGGAGTGGAAGCGATTTGAGTCGGAGGGCGATTCCCTACGGGATAGCTTCGCTTCACGGACTTCAAAAACCTTTAAAGCAGGCGATCGGAGAAGGTTGTAGAAAGGTGGGGGTGATGAGGTGCTAGCTTTTAGGAGTGAAAGGGCGATCGTCACTCAATTTCATGTTTTCTACAAGTGTGTCAATAAGTTTATGTGACCAGAGTTTTGACTACAGAGCAATACCGCAACTTGAAAGCCTATTCAAGAGATGTACTAAGTCGTAACAACCAAACAGCGGTTGAGTTTCAAATGACCCAACATCGCCCCTAGCTCCTTCCTGCCAATAATTCGCCGTGGGAAGATGTCCATGTGGAGCCTGCATTGAAAAAGTAAGATCGTTATAGGTTTTTAAACCAAGAGTCATTCTACCAGCACTGTCCTTACTGTCAGGAGTGTACCATCCTATCCGTCGCTCAAAGCTCTTTCTTAAGTCCTTCCTTTTCTGACCTTCCTCATAGGAGGAGTTGAATTTACATATAAACGATATTGCATCCTCTCCTATTTCTGACATAATTCGATTTTGTATACTAAATCCAAAGCGACCATTGCTATATTTAAGCCAAAGTCGATCGATAGTACAAAGGTCAGCGCAAGGGAAGTACATCAAATGTAGGAAATCTAAACAGTCCGTCCTCGGGTCAAGGTGCGTCCATTCTCCATCCCGGACTTTTTTCTCTGCTGTTAGATATCCTACGGCGAGCATCAGCCGTCCTGTTTCTTTGTCAGCTTCTTTCCATTTGCCCTCTGCTAGTAGGTCACGAAGGTGTGTGTAGTTATAGTGAATAGACACGCTGCTGTCAAGTGATATTACTTCAAGATTTGAATAATCTACTTGATTAGTGTAATTCTGGCTTGATGCTTTACTAGCTTGAGTCCTACTTGATGCCTTACTAGCTTGATTACTGCTTGATGCTTGTGACACCACGAAGTAGGCAACTACAGCCAGCACAATTAAAATTAAAATCCACATTGATACTTTCCTTGATTAGGTAATCAGGGGAATTGCCACTCAATCCCCTGATGGTTGTGTCTACTGGTAAAAATTAATCAAAATTGCTTTATCCGCCATAATTACCGCTACCATAGCCTGTTTCTTTAGCTATCTCTAGCATAGTCGATTGACTTGATTTTACTTTTTTTAGTTCCCTTTCTACTCTCTCTCTTTCTGCCGGATCTGCTATTCCGATTTGCTCTTCAAATTGAGCTATTATTGTCGAGTTGGGAATATCAGAAACCTGTGAAGGAGATAAAATTCCTTGAGCCAAAGCCAAAGTAGCCATAATATTCCGAATTGTGTCGGCAAGGTTGTATGGTAAACTCACTTTTTTCAACTCCTATGCGTTGGTAATTTGTACAAATGAATTTGATTCATCTGCTGGTACTTAAACATCGCCAACACGATTAACAGTCAGGTAAAGACTGCAATTCATCGAACAAGGCATCCAAGTATTCACTAGAATCTGCCTGTTCCACTCCCCATATACCAGGAGCTATCTTCTCCTCGAAAATATGCTTATTCTCAATCTTAGTTTGAACGTACCATTGACCATTCTTTGTATAAAAGTGATCGTGCATGATTCCAGGATTATCTGGCTCAAGACCTAGCTTGTCATCAGATTCTAAAATGTTCCTTTCTCCCCTGATGGTTGCCAATTTATAATATAGACGGTTTTGTCTGTGATATTTTGGTCCATCCCAATCAGTATATGCCATGACAATTTCTTTCGTTAGTATTGCTAATGGAAATGTGTAAACATAATTTATAGTAAAGCTTCATCTTTAACTTGACCAGTGATAAAAAGTGACAAAAAGTGAGAAATAGTAGCAACATCTTAGAAATTGTGCTAAAATCTACCCACAGCAATTTGCGCGCACGGGCAAAGTGTCATAAACCAGGCCAGCACAAATTGAACTCGGACACTACCTTTAAGAGGATTTAACCCATGACTGTGGATGAAGCTCTCGCCATTGTCGAAACAGTCCTAGATGACGACGAACAGTTAAACGACGTGCAAGAGCTAATCTTCAAACAGTCCTGGGAAGGCAGACAGTCTTATGAGGAAATTGCTAAACTTTCTAAATATGATGATGAATATATTAAAGCGGCTGGCTATAAACTCTGGAAGTTACTCTCAGAAGCTTTTGACGAAAAAGTAAAAAAAAATAATATTAAAGCAGTTATAAAACGATACTTGCGGCGACATCAAGTGACTTTACATCGAACTCAAGTAATTGGAGTTAATCTCAGCGGTGCTAACTTAAGCGGAGCAAAACTATCATTCGCCAACTTAAGTGAATCAGATTCATCAGCAGATTTACATGGTGCAATTCTATCTGATTATCATACAGCATCAGATGAAATTATTAAGGCTGAAGACGCACATAACGAGGGAATTTTGTCGAGCATAAAAGAACGGATTTATCACTGGAATGATTGGCGCTTTCACAGCCAAGAACAAGTAAAAATAGCCGAAGCCCTCGATCGCACAAACACCCTCTTTTTCCCCAACTCCAAAGCCCGCCTCACCACACCCTCCGGCCGACAAAACCAAGAACCAGATTTTCTCATATTCCACCAAGGCCAATGGGGTATTCTCGAAATATGGCATCCCGACACAGAAAAAGATGAAACGCGCGATCGGCTGTTTGCATCTCACGGTATCAGCATCATCCAGTATTGCGACGCCCAAAGGTGCTGCGAAGATGCCGATCGCATTGTCCAAGAGTTTTTAGATTTATTGAGTCACGGATAGGGCGAGTGGTTTTCTGATAAGGGCGATCGTATAGGGGCCGAGAAACCGGGTTTTTTACGAAAAGACGCGTTGTCACCGACAGATTAGGTAAAAACCCGGTTTCTTTGTGGGAGTGCGTAAGTCTATAAGGGCGATCGTACTCCATAACAAAGTAGATTTTGACTTGACAAAATACTCGATTTGTGATAATAGAGTGGGGGGAATTTTTTAAGGGCGATCGGGCAAACACCGCTCAGCTATATTTCCCTGAAGACTCAGCAGCATTAGCCAGCCGCTCCACGCCCGCTCGGACAATTACCGCCAAATCTGCGATCGGCATACATTGAATTTTTTTAAGCATATCGTTCGTATCCATCGGTTCCCGCATCGGCTTCCCGTCGAGATGACTTATGAGTTCTTCTAGCGTGAAACCAGCTCTAATCGCAATCTGAGTCAAATTTTCCGTATCCGGGATACTCTGGCCTTTTTCCCACAACTGTACAGCAGTCGATGACACACCCAAAAGCTTGCCAAAAGCTCGCTGGCTGAGGTCGCCACGCGCTAACTTAACAATCTCGATCAGTTTTCTCTTACCTTCAGCATCCACAATCGCAGTGACCACTTAACCACATTTAACAAGTTTACTTCTCAATTTATGAATTTTCCACTTGTTATTGACAATAAAACTTCTCGCTGCTACTCTTAAAAGTATACCAATCAGTAACAACTATGATTTTAATAGCACCTTAAATAGCTCTACATCAACTCTACTTACCCAGAAGACTCAGCAGCAGCAGCGAGCCTATCCATCACAGCTCTACCAATCACTGCCAACTCACTAATCGGCATACATTGAATTTTTTTAAGCAGATCGTTAGTATCTACGGGTTCCTGCACCGGCTTGCCTTCAATATGAGCCATGAGCTCTTCCATCGTAAAGCCTGCTCTTGTCGCAATCTGAGTCAAATTTTTCGTATCTGGAAGTACCTGCCCCTTTTCCCAATACAAGACAGAAGCCGCAGAAACCCCCAACAGCTTGCCAAAAGCAGTCAGACTCATCGAGCCCCGCGCTAATTTAACCACCTCACTCAGTTTTTTCTTAGCTTCTGCGTCCACGATATCAGCCACGAGATAACCACAATTCCTAGTTTACTTGTGTACCAACAAATTTACCTGTCTTGCTTGACAGGAGAAGATTTAGCAGATAGTATTTTAATTACATTGAAAACTTTAATTTTAATTAAAACAGATTTAGGAGAAATAGCAATGACCAAGAGACGCAATCTAAAAACTCACAAGCCCAGCCACACACGCCAAAGCCTTACAGCCTCCGGTTGGCTAAAACCCCAGTGCTGGCAAATCTCCAAAAAAGAAGCAGCCGAAGCCCTGAGAATGCCCGTCAACCGCATAGTGCAAGTTTACCCCAAACAACATCAGGTAATAGTCGTTTACTTGAACAAAAAAGGACAAAAATGCAGTTCTTTTTTCAGCTACAGACTATTTGCCAGATGGCAACAAGAGGCGATCGCAGCAATTGCCAGTTGTAGACACCAGCAAATCCTAGCACCCCTAGAAGTCATTGTACAATACGACCTCGAACATTTCAAATATCCAGTGGCGATCGCCGATGCAATTTGGGAAGCCCTACTCAACCATATCTCCCGCGTAACAAGGGAACTGAGGCTGAGCAAACAATGCGCCTAGCCCCCCATCACTCCATCAATTAGTAGAAGCAGCCAACTCAGCCAAACGTTCCTGCTGATCCTGGGAAATGCAAGTTTGAATAATCCCCTCAATATCCCCTTCCAAAACACTATTGAGCGAGAAATTTTCCCCCAAACGGTGGTCGGTAGCCCGATTGTCCTTATAGTTGTAAGTGCGAATCTTCTCCGATCGCGAACCAGTACCAACCTGAGCCAAACGCCGCGACTTCACCTCATCCTGCTGCTCCCGCAACTTCATCTCATAGAGCTTAGCCCGCAAAATCTGCATCGCCCGCTCCTTATTCTGCAACTGACTGCGCTCCTCAGTACAGAAAATCCGAATTCCCGTCGGCTTGTGAAACAAATCCGCAGCGGTTTCCACCTTGTTCACGTTTTGACCGCCAGCGCCGCCCGATCGAGCCGTACTCATCTCAATATCCTTTGGATCGATGTGAATCTCCACATCATCAACCTCCGGCATCACAGCTATTGTCGCCGTCGAAGTATGCACCCGGCCGCCAGCTTCAGTCACAGGCACCCGCTGCACCCGGTGTACCCCAGCCTCAAATTTCAGCTTGCTGTAAACGCTGTCGCCTGTAATTTCCAGAATTACCTCTTTAAAGCCACCCATTTCCGCCAGCGACTCGCTCACCAACTTCACCTGCCAGCCTTGAGTTTGAGCGTAACGGGTATACAGCCGCAGCAAATCTCCAGCCCAAATACTGGCCTCATCTCCGCCAGTACCCGCCCGAATTTCCAGCATAATATTCTTGTCATCGTTCGGGTCGCGGGGGAGCAGCAAAACCTTCAAACGACTTTCCAAATTCTCCAGCTTCGCCTCAAGTTCCTGAACTTCCAGCGCAGCCATTTCTTGCATATCTCGATCGCCCGCGGCTTCCTTGAGAACCTGTCGCGCGCCCACCAAATCTTCCTGAGTGGTTTTCCACAGAGCAAAAGTATCGACCACTTCCTCCAAGGACGATCGAGCTTTCGCTACCCGTTGAAACTCTTGATTGTCCCTAGCTACATCCGGGTCAGCCATGCGGCGAGTCAACTCATTAAAAGTTTGCTCTACCGACTTCAATTTATCCAGCAAATAAGATTCAGCCATTGTCAGTTGTCCTTTGTCAATCGATTTTAGATTTTAGATTTTAGATTTTAGATTTTAGATTTGAAGAACAGTTGGAATAGAATCTCGATCGAACTCTACTGCCAGCCGTAGCAAGTCTTCAATCTAAACTCTCCCATCCGAGGGCGGATCGATTTTAGATTTTAGATTTTAGATTTTAGAACTCCTTAGCAGTTAGGATAGAATGTCGATCGAACTCTAGTCGATCGAACTCTACTGCCAGCCGTAGCAAGTCTTCAATCTAAAATCTAAAATCCGAGGGCGGTAAGTTGCCAGTAGAAAGAACTACTCTCAACAAACTGCGGACAAATGACAATCCGGCTACTTCTTCTTTTTGCCTTTACCAGCAGCCTTAGAAGCATCTGCTTTCGGCTCTTCCATTTTCAGCGGTCCTGAGGAAGCATCTGCCTTCGGCATTTCTACCTCCGTCATGCCGTATTTCCGCATAAAGCGCTCCACACGACCTTCAGTATCAATAATCTTCTGAGTGCCAGTATAAAAAGGATGATTTCCCGACCAGACATCAACTTGAAGCTTTGGTCTAGTTGAACCCACAGTCATCACAAGTTCCCCGTTGCAATAAACCTGAGATTCGGGATACCACTCAGGGTGAATGCCATCTTTTGCCATTGTTTTTTACTCTCTAATTTTTGACTTTACAACCATTTTAGCTGCTGCAGGACTTGTACACCAACAACAGCACCAATTTTGCCTTATATCTGTTGGAACCAGGAATCAGGAATCGGAAATAAACTTCAAAAAAAGGCAGATAAAATCTGGGTAGATAATTTTTGCCTTTTCTTTCTTCTTCCTTCTTCCCTCGATTACCGCTTCGAGTATTGAGGAGCCTTGCGAGCTTTCCGCAAACCGTACTTTTTCCGTTCTTTGGCCCGCGGGTCGCGAGTCAAATAGCCCTCAGTCTTCAGAGGCTTGCGGTTGTCCGGGTCTAATTGACAAAGTGCTCTAGCGACACCCAAGCGAATCGAGTCAGCCTGACCTGTCAAGCCACCGCCTTCGACTTTTACCAAAATGTCATACTCATTTTCCAGACCCAAAGTTTCCAGAGGGGCCTTAGCGAGAGCCAAATAAGTAGGGTTGAATTGCAGGTACAAATCCCCCTCTTTACCATTGACTGTCAGTATGCCAGTGCCGGGAACCAAGCGCACCCGCGCTACGGAACGCTTGCGGCGGCCGGTACCCCAGTACACAGCGCGACCGGATGTATCTGTTGCTTGCATTACTCATTTCCTCCCGGAATCGTGTGAACAATTAATTCTTCTGGTTTTTGAGCTTGGTGCGGGTGGTTGGGGCCAGCGTACACCTTCAGTTTAGTAAACAATTGTCTGCCCAGAGAAGTGTGAGGCAGCATTCCCCGTATAGCTTCTTCGACAATTCTTTCTGGCAAACGTGCTTGCAATTTGGCAAAAGTTTCTGTTTTCATGCCGCCCGGTCTTCCAGAATGGCGGCGGTAGATTTTCTGGGTGCGTTTTTTGCCAGTAACAGCGATTTTGTCAGCATTGATGACTATTACGAAGTCGCCGGTATCCATAGAAGGAGTGTAAGTCGGTTTGTGTTTCCCCCGGAGGTACATGGCAACTTCAGTTGCCAGACGGCCCAGCCGCTGGTCGGCGGCATCGACCACGTACCACTTGTGCTCTAGGGAGTCTTGAGTAGGGACGTAAGTTTTGTTCATTGTTTGTTGTTAGTTGTCTATTAACTGTTAACTGTTGTTAGTTGTCAGTTGTCAGTTGTCAGTTGTCAGTTTTTAATTGTTAGTTGTCCTTAGTTTTTTATTAGTAGTTACCTAATGACTAATGACTAATGACTAATGACTAATGACTAATGACTAATTTGGGCTGAGTGTCGTACCAGACATCTGGGGGAAAGGGAAATTCTGAATAGCCAACCCGCAGCAGGCACAAACCTTGAGCGGGAGCGGCATATTTTACCATTTCTCGGCGTTCGTTGACCCAGATATCTGTGAAATTGTCGATCGGCCTTTCCCCGCGACCCACCTGCACCAGCAACCCCACCAGCAGCCGCATCATCCCGTACAGAAACCCGCTCGCCTGAACCTCAATATAGATAAGAGACCCAGAACGCTGACACTCGGCCGCTTGCACGTCCACCCAGGAATGGGGGCGGGCAGAACCCGCACGGTGGAAAGCAGCCAGGTGATGCCGCCCGATTAGCGGTGTCAAAGCTGTCTGAATCAAAGATTCATCCACAGGGGCGTGATAGCAGTGCCAAGCAAAAGGACGCACAAACAAATTAGGGGTCGGGTCTGTATAAAGGGTGTAGCGATAGCGCCGCCAACTGGCTGAGAACCGAGCGTGCCAGGTAGGTTCCACCTTTGCCGAAGCTCGAATTAAAATATCTTTTGCCAGTCGAGAGTTGAGAACGCTTGCCCAGCGGTGAGCTGGAATTGGACCCTGGGCGTCAAAATGGGCTACTTGAGCAGCGGCGTGAACTCCCGCATCCGTTCTCCCGGCAGCGTGCAGCGTTACCGGGCGTTCCAGAACAGTCGATATTGCTGTTTCAATTTCTTCTTGTACTGTACGCTGGTTCGGCTGTCGCTGCCAACCGTGAAAGTTAGTGCCGAGGTATTGGATCACCAGAGCAACGCGCTGTATCGATTGGGGATTTTCGATTGGGGATTTTGGATTGTCAGTCATAAATCACAAATCTCCAACCCAAAATTGAATTAAACCAGTTCAACGATCGCCATTTCGGAATTGTCTCCTTGACGGGGGACTGTTCGTACGACGCGGGTGTAGCCGCCGTTGCGCGAGCCGTACCGTTCTTGTGCCGCCTCAAACAAGGCGTGCACTAACTGTTTATCGTAGATATAGCCCATAGCTTGGCGGCGAGCAGCCAAGGAGCCTTCTTTGGCCAGGGTAATCATCCTGTCCGCCTCTGAGCGCAGCGCTTTGGCGCGGGCGAGAGTGGTCGTGATTTTACCGTGGCGGATTAATTCGGTGGTCAGCGAGCGCAGTAGGGCGCGGCGCTGGTCAGCCGGTTTGCTGAGTTGGGGAACGCGACAGCGGTGACGCATGGCAGTTGGTAATTGGTAATTGGTAATTGGGCGCCGGGATAGTCCGCGAGTTTTGAGCGGTGAATTCTTTAACTTAAAAACTCACCGACTTAAAATTCAGAACTTTTTTACCCGTTACCCGTTGATTAACTTTTAGCTGATTTTTCTTGTGGCAAGGTAATGCCCAAGCGTTTTTGTAAAGCTTCAATCACTTCTTCTGCGGACTTCTGCCCGAAATTCTTGATCTCGAGCAAGTCTTCTTGGGTATAATCCAATAAGTCTGCAACTGAGTTGATCTGAGCCCGCTTGAGACAGTTGTAAGCCCGGACGGACAACTGCAATTCTTCGATCGGAATTTGGCTGGTAGGATCGGCCTCACCTGGATACTCTGGTTTGAGAGAATCTTGGGTGATGTCTTTGAGAGGTGCAAATAAATCTACCAGGATGTGGGCAGATTGACTCAAAGCTTCTTGAGGAGTCACGCTGCCATCAGTCCAGATTTCCATAATCAGCCGGTCTTTCTCGACCGTGCCGCCTACCCTAGCATCTTCAACGCTATAGTTGACTCTGCGAATCGGCATAAAGATGGCGTCAATTTGGAGAAAATCCAAAGCCGATCCATCATCGCGACTGCGGTCTACAGCTCGGTATCCGATGCCTTTTTCAATTCTGAATTCCATTTCCAGAACTGAGCCGGGCGAGAGAGTTGCAATGTACTGGGAGCGATCGATCAATTCCACCTCAGAGGGCAAATCGAAGCGATCGGCCGTAACTGTGACAGGGCCCTCAATCCGCAACCTGCCGATTTGCGGCTGCTGAGAATGAGTTTTGAGGACGACCTCTTTCATGTTCAGGAGAATTTCTAGAACATCCTCACGTACCCCTTCGATCGTGGCAAACTCGTGATTGACGCCCGCGATTCGGACTGAAGTTACTGCCGTTCCTTCTAAGTTTGACAGCAGAACTCGCCTCAGCGCATTCCCAACAGTTGTTCCCTGACCGCGATCGAGCGGTTCCAGGACAAATTTTCCGTACTGACTGCGGTCTTTGTCAGTGTTAGACTCTATACATTCAATTTGAAACTGCGCCACGGAGTGACCTCCCTTTTCCACTTTGGATTTTTGATTTTGGATTTTAGATTGCAGAGCATACCCCTGAACGGATTTCGGATTTTGGATGGACGGGGCAACAGTTAGAACCATTAGTTTTTGACTTTAAGCAGTTAGCCATTATCCAAAATCTAAAATCTAAAATCTCAAATCGTTTTAGACTCTACGCCGCTTGGGAGGGCGACAGCCGTTGTGAGGAATTGGGGTAACATCTCTAATCAGGGTGATTTCCAGTCCCGCCCCTTGCAGCGCCCGAATTGCAGTTTCTCGACCTGCTCCTGGCCCGCTTACCATTACTTCTATTTGGCGCATTCCTTGGTCGTTGGCTCTGCGGGCAGCACTTTCTGCTGCTGTTTGAGCTGCAAAGGGAGTTCCCTTCTTAGCTCCTTTAAAACCGCTGGAACCTGCCGATGCCCAGGATATCACTTCGCCGTTGAGGTCGGTAATAGTTACAATCGTGTTGTTAAAGGTAGACTGGATGTAGCCTACCCCATTGGGTACATTCCGTTTCTGCTTTTTTGCACCAGATTTCTTGCCTGTTTGTTGTCGCGCCATATTAGTCTCTTTAACGTTTCTCTCAACTAATGTTCCGAAGCGCTAGGAGCCAGCAGCCCCCAGCGTATTTTTCCAAAAAAGATGTTACTTCTTGGAAGGTGCCTTTTTCTTGCCCGCAACTGTTCGGCGGACGCCACGACGGGTTCTGGCGTTGGTACGGGTTCGTTGTCCCCGCACCGGCAGACCCAAACGGTGACGCCGACCGCGATAAGTTCCGATGTCCATCAGGCGCTTGATGTTCATTGACTCCCAGCGCCGGAGGTCTCCTTCGATTTGGTATGTGGTTTCTACATGAGCCCGCAGAGCTGTCACGTCGGCCTCTGTTAAATCCTTGACGCGAGTGTCAGGATTTACGCCTGTTGCAGCGATAATTTTTTGGGCTCGCGACAAGCCTATTCCGTAAATGTATGTCAGACCTATTTCGACGCGCTTATCGCGTGGAAGGTCTACCCCGGCAATCCGTGCCACACTTTTTCTCTCCCTAGTTTTCCTGTTTGGCTACAATGTTCAATTAGGATGCACCTGCGTGCAGTGCCCAATCTTCTTTTTTTCTAACCTTGGCGCTGTTTGTGTTTCGGGTTAGTGCATATCACCATCACTCGACCGCGACGGCGGATGACGCGACATTTCTCACAAATTTTTTTGACAGATGCTCGAACTTTCATCTTTCTTCCTGCCTGGAGAACCCCGCTCTACCGGAGAGCAGGCACGCTGGGACTGCCCGTAGAGCGGTGGGAGGAGAGGCTGGGCAAGGTGTAGGCCTCTCCTCGATTAAATTGTATAAAGTGCGGGTTGTTTCATGAAGGAGCCCGCTTGCACCCAGTCCCATTGCTGGGTAAAGTTCGCCTGCGCCAGAGTGTGGGCGAGCGATACTTTTACGGTGTAACAATGACTTAACCCGGTACACCGCTGGGTTGTTGACGCCCTTCTCGGCAACACTACAAACGTAGCATTATAGCATAAATTTGAAGCTTTTTACCAAATTCTCTCTAAATTAAACTTAGAATTAGTTTTTAGAAAGTTTTATCTAAGCCTATTTTTTCCGAAGGCGATAAGTAATCCTGCCTTTGGTCAAGTCGTAGGGAGTCAATTCGACTTTGACGCGATCGCCAGGCAGAATTTTGATGTAGTTGCGGCGGATCTTGCCGGAAATGTGAGCTAGCACGTTAAACCCATTATCTAGGTCAACGCGAAACATCGCATTGGGCAGGGATTCCGTCACTGTCCCTTCCATTTCAATTAAATCTTGCTTAGACAATTTGGTATTTACCTCAACTCTACATTTGATTAACTAGGAGTGTCCCGCTATTTGCCTCAAAACCTATTTACTGGTAGGAGTCAAACGGGAAAGCGGGGAAGAATTCGGGCGACTTTATCGACTTCTTGACTCAACCAACCGCTTGCTTTAGCTTTACTTGAGTAAAGTTGTGGCCATTAGTATCGAGTTCAATCCGGGAACTAGCAACCCTCACAAAACCTGATAGCACAAAAAGCTCCTAGTTAACATATCTTAGCAAAAGCTGGTGAGTAACAAGGTGTATTGAGAGAGTTCAAGAATCGCCAGAGAGAGCTTGCTGCAGTTCTGCGGTGACTAATTCCATCGCTCGATCGCCATCAACCACAACTAACTGTTCGCGGTTTCTGTAAAACTCAATCAAAGGTTCAGTTTGCTCCCGATAAACTTGCAATCGGCGGCGGATGGTTTCCTCATTGTCGTCCTGACGCCCCCGCGACAGCAGGCGAGCCACCAAAACATTGTCAGGAACGTCCAAATTGACAGCTCTGAGATCGCAGTCCTTTCCAGACGCACTTCCCTCACCGCCAACATCGCAGAGCAGTTTGTCAAAAAAAGCTGCCTGCGGCACTGTGCGGGGAAAGCCATCCAGAATCCAGCCAGCAGTAGCATCTGGTTGATTCATGCGTTCTTGCACGATATCCATCAATAACTCGTCAGGAACCAACTCTCCCTTATCCATGTAAGATTGTGCTTTTTGACCCAAGTCAGTTTTGGCAACTACGCAGGCGCGCAGGATGTCACCGGTAGAAATGTGGGGTATTTTCCAGAGAGCTGCTAAAAGCTGAGCCTGAGTTCCCTTTCCTGCCCCTGGAGGACCCATAAAAATCAAGTGCATTGCGATTACTTCACCATTCCTTCATATCGTTGGGAGATGACGTAAGTTTGAATTTGCTTAGCAGTTTCGATCGCGACACCTACTAAAATCAGTAGGGAAGTTGCACCAAAACCTCTAAAAGTTTGCACTCCGATCGCGCTTTCTACAGCAGTTGGTACAATAGCCACCAGACCGAGAAATATCGCTCCCAAGAAAGTCAAACGGTTCAAAACCTTCTCCACATAATCACTGGTTTTCTGACCCGGACGAATTCCAGGAATGCTAGCGCCCATTTTCTTCAAGTTCTGAGACATATCTACGGGGTTGACAATCAACGAAGCGTAGAAATAGCTGAAGAACAGAATCAAAGTCAGATAAAACAGCGCGTAAGCCCAAGGCGCGGGGCCGTTCGGACTCAAAACATTAGCAACTTGAACCAAAAACGGGTTATTGAGAGACTGAGCGAGGAAAGAAGGCACAATCAAAACCGAAGATGCAAAAATAATCGGCATCACTCCGCCTTGATTCAAGCGCAGGGGCAGATAGCTCCGGCTCTCCCGATAAACTTTGCGGCCGACTTGGCGGCGGGCCGAAATAATCGGAATGCGGCGAGTACCTTCCTGAACAAAAACAATCCCGACAATCGTTACCAAAAAGACCAGTAGCAGAACGACTACACGGCCGACAACTTGCGTGTCCCCGCTTTGAGCCAATTCAAAAGTTTGTCCCAAAGAGCGCGGCAATACCGACACAATATTGATAAAAATCAGCAGCGACGCTCCGTTCCCGATACCTCGCTCCGTCACCACTTCCGATATCCACATTACAAACATTGAGCCGGCTGTCAGAGCCAAAGCAGTTTGTGCTATGAATAAAGGCGCTGGAGATTGAGCAAAAGGGCTGACCCAAATCGCAATGCCAATACTTTGCAGAATTGCCCAGCCCAAAGAAACGTAGCGAGTAATTTGAGAAATCTTGCGCCGGCCTGCTTCTCCTTCATTTTTCTGCAAGTCTTCTAAACTTGGCAGAGCCGCAGTTAGAAGTTGCACAATAATTGAAGCATTAATGTAGGGCAAAATCCCCAACGCGAAAATCCCCAAAGCTGACAAGCCGCCTCCTGAGAACAAATCCAGAAAGCCAATTAAAGGGCTATTTTGGACGTTTTGGGCAAAGGCGACTCGATCGATGCCGGGGACTGGCAAGTGGACACCCAGGCGTACTAAAATCAGTAAGCCAATGGTTACGAGGATGCGGCCTCGCAAACCAGCAGCTTGAGCCATCTGCATGAACGTCTCTTGTGCAGTTGGCGCTTTCTCTCTACTAACGTCCATAGTTACGATGTTGGATTTTAGATTTGCGATTTTCGACTAAATCATTTTCTGATAACAAGCTTGAGGATTTGAGATTTGGACATACTCTCAAACCTCAAATCTTCACGCAACTAATTCGCAACTTCCGCCGGCAGCTTCAATTTTGGTGCGAGCACCTGCGGTAAAAGCGGAGGCGCGCACTTGCAAAGGTACATTCAGTTCGCCATCTCCTAAGATTTTCAGCGGTCCGTCGTCTGTGGTGACAATTTTTGCTTGGATCAAAGAGGTAAGAGTAACTTCTGTGTTTGCTGGCAGCGATGCTAATTTACTTACATTAATGGTAGTGTACTGTTTCCGGTTCACTAAGGGGAAGCTTTTGAGCTTGGGCAGGCGGCGGTAAAGAGGATTTTGACCACCTTCAAAACCGGGTCTAGTGCCACTACCGGCTCTAGATTTTTGACCGCGCATCCCTTTGCCGGAGCTCGCGCCTTGACCGGCAGAAATACCTCTGCCCAAGCGTCGGGGGCGCTTTTGGGAGCCTGCTTTGGGTCGGGCGTCTTGCAATCTCATAGTTTTAGTAATTGGTGATTGGTAATTGGTATTTAGAGAGCGGGTACGCAGTAGTTTTGAGTGCGTGAGTTTTGAGTTGCGAATTTTTTTATTTTCTACGCAAGCACTTAACACTCAAAACTTACAGTTTCCCATTCTCGCGAGCCCTAACCGTATAGGTTTTCTACTGGAATTCCGCGCTCTTGAGCAACTTCGGACAAGGTGCGGAGGGTGGAAAGGGCATTGACTGCGGCTCGGGCGTTGTTTAAGGGATTTCCGGAACCTAGCTGTTTGGCTAAGATATTGCGGACTCCTGCTAGTTCGAGAACAGTTCGCACTGCTCCCCCTGCAATTACCCCGGTTCCCGGAGCTGCCGGCCGCATCATCACTTTAGCTCCGCCACCGTCACCGTTGATGGGGTGAGGGATGGAGTTAGATTTGGTGAGGGGGACTTCAATTAGGTGCTTTTTGCCGTCAGCGACGCCTTTTTTAACGGCACCGATTACGTCGCTAGCTTTGCCGACTCCTACTCCAACTTGACCGCGTTCGTTGCCGATAATGACTATGGCGCGGAAGCTAAGTTTTTTCCCGCCTTTGACTACTTTAGTAACGCGCCGAATCTGAACGACCCGCTCTTGCCATTCGGATTCTTTTTCGCGCGTTTTATTATTGCTGCTTTTTTTCTTGTTGCGCTGTTCTTTTTGTTCTGCCATAGTTTTGTCCTGTGGGAATTAGTAATTGGTGAAAGGCGATCGGCAAGTGGTAATTGTTTGAGTAAAAAGTAAAAATAGAAGAAATCTGGATATTGCCTTTTAACTTTCAACTTTTGACTTTTTACTTTTTAATTACTCATTACCCGCTACCCATTACCCCCTCTAGAAGTCTAACCCCGCTTCGCGAGCTGCTTCTGCGAGGGCTTTGACACGACCGTGATAGAGGTTGCCCCCCCTATCGAATACGACTTTGACTATGCCAGCGCTGGAACAGCGTTTGGCAATCAACTGACCGACTTGCACGCTCGCGGAGCAGTTGCCGCCAGAACTGAGAGTTGACTTCAATTCGGGATCGAGGGTTGACGCGGCGACCAAAGTGTGCTGGGCGGTGTCGTCGATTACTTGAGCGTAGATGTGCTGCTCCGATCGAAATACCGCTAGTCTGGGACGTTCGGAGGTGCCGAACACCTTGCGCCGAACACGGCGGTGTCTGCGCTGGACTGATTCTTTGCGAGTAAGCTTCATTGTTACTTCTTACCTGTTTTGCCTGTTTTACCAGCTTTGCGCCGGACGACTTCGCCGCTGTAGCGAATGCCTTTGCCCTTATAGACTTCGGGCGGACGCACCGCGCGGATGCGGGCTGCTGTATTGCCTACGAGTTCTTTGTCAATGCCGGAGACAATGACGTTGGTGTTGCCTTCAACTGCCATTGTGATGCCTTCTGGAGGGGGCATTTCAACGGGTTTGCTGTAACCGACGTTTAAAATCAGGTTCCGTCCTTGAACCTGTGCCCGATAACCTGTGCCGATAATTTCGAGGCGCCGCTGAAAACCTTGGGATACACCTTCGACCATGTTGGCGACTAGGGTGCGGCACAAGCCGTGCAGTTGTCTGGCGACGCGAGATTCGTCTCGCCGGGTAACGAGTAAAGTCTCGCCTTCGAGTCCCATGACGATTTCGGCTGGGATAACTCGGGAAAGTTCACCTTTAGGGCCTTTGACGGCTACTTTTTGACCGTCTAGGGTGATGGTGACTTTATTGGGAATGCTAATCGGACGCTTGCCAATTCGCGACATAGTTTTTTGTCCTTTGTTTTTAGTTATTAGTCCTTGATTATTAGTCTTTAGTTATTAGTCCTTAGTGATTGATTTTGGAGTCTGTTGCCAACGACCAGCGACTAATGACTAATGACTAATGACTACCAAACATAACAAAGCACTTCACCGCCCAAACCTTGGCGTCGAGCTTCTCTATCCGTCATAATGCCGCTGGAGGTGGAAATAATGGCAATGCCAATTCCGCCTAATACTCTGGGCAATTCTTTACGGTTCGAGTAAACGCGCAGTCCTGGTTTGCTGACTCGCTTAAGTGCCGTGATAATGGGCTTGCGAGTTTTACCTTTGTACTTTAGAGAAAGCACTAAATGTCGCTTGACCCCTTCTGCTTCTGCTTCTTCAAATTCGCCGATGAAGCCTTCACTTTTGAGGACTTGGGCGATGCTGCGGGTCATTTTTGTAGCTGGAATTTGCGTTGTTTGGTGGCGCGCCATGCAAGAATTGCGAATGCGCGTCAACATATCTGCTATGGTATCGTTAGCTGCCATCTTTTGCTTCTTACTCTAGTGCTTAGTTGTCCCGGAACGGCATTCCCATTTCTTTAAGCAAGGCGCGTCCTTCTTCGTCGGTGTTTGCTGTGGTGATAATTGAAATGTCCATGCCTCGAATTTGATCGATGCGGTCATATTCTATTTCTGGAAAAATTAGCTGTTCTCTCAGACCCAAGCTGTAGTTGCCGCGCCCGTCGAAGCTTTTGGGGCTGATGCCGCGGAAGTCGCGGATTCGGGGGAGTGCGAGGTTGATCAGCCGATCGAGAAAATCGTACATCCGATCGGCGCGCAGCGTCACCATAACGCCGACTGGTACTCCTTTGCGGATTTTGAAGCCTGCGATCGCTTTTTTCGCCCGCGTCACTACTGGTTTTTGCCCGGTGATGATGCCAATTTCGTTGATCGACGAATCCAGTGCCTTAGCGTTTTGAGATGCTTCTCCCAAACCGCGGTTCACTGTGACTTTGACGAGTTTGGGAACCTGATGGATATTAGTATATTTAAACTGATCCATCAGTGTCGGAACGATTTTTTCTTGATAAACAACCTTGAGTTTGTCCGGCATAGTTTTTGTGTTTCGTTAACTGTCCCTGGGCTTGGTCAGGGAATTTGTCGCTTGTCAGTCTCACCGATGTTAGTTATTAGTTGAGAAGTCACTTGCCAGAAGGCGGACTAATGACTGAGGACTGATAACCAATCACTATTGATCGATGATTTCTCCAGTTTTTTTGAGCTGTCGCAGTTTCCGGCCGTCTTCGCTAAATGTATAGCAAACGCGGCTAGCTATTTTTTCTTTTTCGGAATAGTGCATGACATTTGAGCTGTGAATGGGAGCCTCAAACGTGAGTATTTTCCCGGACTCTCCCTCTTGCTGGGGCTTGACGTGCTTTGTTCTGATGTTTACACCTTTAACAATTACTTTGCTGACTTTAGGATATGTCTTTAAGATTTCTCCGACTTTTCCTTTCTCTTTGCCAGTAATTATTTGCACGGTGTCGCCTGCTTTGACGTGCATTCTGTAGCGCTGCGATTCGCTAGTTGGTTTACCCTTTTTTCCGTACATTTTAAAGTACCTCCGGGGCTAAGGAAACGATTTTAGTAAAGTTTTTGTCGCGCAGTTCGCGGGCGACGGGGCCGAAGACGCGAGTGCCTTTGGGGTTGCCGTCTACGTTGATAATAACGGCGGCGTTATCGTCAAAACGAATGCTCATGCCGCTGTCGCGGCGCAGGCCTTTGCGGGTTCTGACAATGACGGCCCGGACGACATCTGATTTTTTGACGGCCATATTGGGGATGGCGTCTTTGACGACGGCAATGATGACATCGCCGACTCCGCCGTAGCGGCGGTTGCCGCCTCCCAATACGCGGATGCACATCAGTTTGCGGGCTCCGCTATTGTCGGCGACATTGAGGTATGTCTGGGGTTGAATCATGGTGATTGGGGAAAAGGTAATTTGATGCTTGCTAACTGCTAACTGCTAATTGCTAATTGATGGGTAATCACAGAGTCGATCGATTTATTTGACGATCGCACACTTAAAAGCAATTAAGAATTAACTGTTAGCCATTTTTTGCACCGAAAATCTCAGCAACCGTCCAGCGTTTGGTTTTGCTCAGTGGGCGAGTTTCAGTGATGCGGACGCGATCGCCCGATTTGCACTGATTTTCTTCGTCGTGAGCTTTGTACCGCTTGGTGCGGACTACGATTTTGCCGTATTTGGTGTGGGAGGAGCGGTTTTCGATTGCTACCACGACGGTTTTATCCATCTTGTCGCTGACTACTACGCCAACTCGTTCTTTAATTGCCATAGCTACCTATTTTTGTTGTGCAATTGACTTTTTTTTAGCTACTGTGCGATGGTCGGCTCGGCTGCTTCTGACTCTTGGCTGACTGCTGGGGTTGGAGCAGGCTGTGCTACCTGTTTAGATGCGGCTAATTTTTCTGTCGCTTCTTTCTCAGCAACGATTTGGCGCTCGCGTTCAACTGTCATCAATTGAGCTAGCCGGTGTTTGGCGTGCTTGAACAGGTGAGGCTTTTCCATGCGACCAGTAGCTTGCTGGAGCCGCAATTCCATTAGTTGGCGCTTGACGGCTAAAATTTGCTCTGCTACTTCAGCATCGCTTAATTCTCTAGCTTCTTTAATCTTGGTCAAAGACATAATTGTGTGCTTTCTCGTTAGCGATCTCGGTATGACAGAAGACAGAATTGTCTAGATGGTGAATGTCGAAGGAAAGAAAAGTTATGAATGACCGATTTTAAATTGCTGTAGCCGTTTAAAATTTTGACCAATGCCGACCTACTTCTACCTTCGATTATCGCTATGACTGGTCTTCTTCGCGAGTGATGAACTTGGTTTTAATTGGTAACTTGAAAGATGCCAAACGCATGGCTTCGCGGGCAGTTTCTTCACTTACACCGCCAATTTCAAACATTACCCGGCCCGGTTTGACCACGGCAACCCAAAACTCTGGTGCACCTTTACCAGAACCCATCCGGGTTTCTGCGGCGCGCTGGGTGACTGGTTTGTCGGGAAAAATGCGAATCCAGATTTTGCCGCCCCGGCGGATATAGCGGGTCATGGCGCGGCGTCCGGCTTCTATTTGGCGGGAAGTGATCCAGGCGGGTTCGACAGCTTGGAGCGCGAAGTCGCCAAAGCTAACTGTATTGCCGCGGGTGGCAATACCGCTCATTCGCCCGCGCTGTTGTTTGCGGAATTTGGTTCTTTTAGGGCTTAACATGGCTTTGGGAGTTGGGTAATTGGTAATTGGTAATTGCTAATTGGTGATTGCTAATTGCTAATTGGTTTGGAACAACTCACACTTAACAAATGACAACTAACAGTTAACAATTAGCTAGCCTTCGTTCGATCGATCTTCAAAGTTCTGGCGGCGGCGCCTTTGTTTGGTGCGGGGCACTGCTGCATTTGGTGCAGCTTCTTGTTCTTGTCCGGGAATAATTTCGCCTTTGAAAACCCAAACTTTAATGCCGAGAATACCGTAGATGGTTTGAGCAGTGCAGTAGGAGTAGTCGATGTCGGCCCGCAGGGTGTGCAACGGAACTCTTCCTTCGCGTGTCCATTCGGTACGAGCGATTTCTGCGCCGTTGAGGCGTCCGCTGACTTGAATTTTGATGCCTTGGATGCCGACTTTTTGAGCGCGGGTGATTGCTTGGCGGACGACTCGGCGGAAGGATACGCGCCGTTCTAGTTGCTGAGCGATGTATTCCGCGATCAGTGTGGCATCGGCGTCTACTCGCTGAACTTCGACGACGTTGATGCGGATTTGGCGGTTGCTACCGAGTTGCTGCTGCAAACCGACGCGCAAGGTTTCGATGCCTGCTCCGCCGCGACCTACGACAACGCCTGGTCTGGCGGTGAACACTTCTAGGTCGATTTGATCGGCTTTCCGCTCAATTTTGACCGAGGAAATGCCCGCATTGTTGAGCGTTTTACGAACGTACTTGCGAATTTTATAGTCTTCTTGCAAGAGTTCTGGATAGTTTTTGGGGTCAGCAAACCAGCGAGAGCGGTGCTCTTGGGTAATGCCGAGACGAAAACCAATTGGATGTATTTTTTGGCCCATAATAGTTGATGAGTTAATTGGTATTTGGTAATTGGTAACTGGTAATTGGTAATTGGTGATTACCAATTTTTTTCAACTTTAAGCTGTTTATTACCTATTACGTTTTTCCCTGGTTTAGTTTTCTACGAGGGGAGCTACTACTACGGTAATGTGACAGGTTGGCTTGCGGATTTGGTAGGCGCGACCTTGAGCGCGGGGTCTAAAGCGTTTGAGGACTGGGCCTTGGTCTGCGTAAGCTTGAGAAACTACCAGCTTAGATTTATCCAATCCTGCGTTGTGTTCGGCGTTGGCTACTGCCGATCGCAAAACCTTGACGATTGGTTCGCAGGCGCGGTAGGGCATGAATTCGAGTAAAATCAGCGCTTCTTGGTAGCTTTTGCCGCGAATTTGGTCGAGGACTCGGCGCACCTTGAAGGGGGATGTCCGGATGTAACGGGCGATCGCCTTAATTTCGGATGTGGTATCTATAGCCATTTCGATTTGGGTAATTGGTAGTTGGTAATTGGGGAAAAGGTAATTGGTAATTCGGAAAAACTTTTTCCGACGACGTATTACCTGTCACCTAATTAGGCTATTTTTTACTTGTCTTTCTATCACCACTTTTAGCGTGACCTCTAAAGGTACGAGTGGGGGAAAATTCTCCGAGTTTGTGACCTACCATTTGGTCTGTGAGGTAGACGGGTACGTGCTGTCTGCCGTTGTGAACGGCGATCGTGTGACCTACCATTTGGGGCAGGATTGTGGAAGATCGCGACCAAGTTTTAATTACTTGTTTTTGGCCGGCGGCGTTGAGTTTTTCGATTTTTGTCATCAGAGCATCTGCGACAAAGGGGCCTTTTTTTAGCGATCGAGACATGATTTTTTAGTGATTCAGGAGTTATTAGTCAGCTTTCAGCCGTCATTGGTCATCAGTCCTCAGCCATTAGTTAGCCGTTAACAACTAAGCACTGAAGACTGCTGACTGATTACTAGCTTTGTCTACCGCCCTTGCCGCGCTTGGAAGATTTGCGGCGGCGGCGGACGATTAAAGCGTCGCTGCGCTTGTTTTTGCGTCGAGTTTTTGCACCCAATGCTGGTTTACCCCAAGGAGTGACAGGCCCCGGACGTCCGATAGGAGCTCTGCCTTCGCCACCGCCGTGCGGGTGGTCTACCGGGTTCATGACACTACCGCGAACGGTGGGTCTGCGGCCTTTCCAGCGGGTGCGACCTGCTTTGCCGAGGCTGATGTTTCTGGCGTCGGTGTTGCCCACTTGACCGATAGTTGCGTAGCAGTCGGCGCGGACTTTGCGCTGTTCGCCGGAGGGCAGTTTGAGGGTGACGTAGCTACCTTCTTTTGCCATTAGCTGAGCGCTGGAGCCTGCGGAGCGAACGATTTGTCCGCCTTTTCCGGGTACTAGCTCGACGTTGTGGATGCTCGTACCGAGGGGAATGTTCTTCAGGGGCAGGGCGTTACCGATCTCGATCGGCGCGTCTGGGCCTGAGACAATTACGGTACCGACGTTTAAGTTGAGCGGGTGCAGGATGTACCGTTTTTCGCCGTCTTTGTAGAACAGGAGGGCGATGCGGGCGTTGCGATTGGGATCGTATTCGATCGCCTTGACGGTAGCGGGAATGCTGTGTTTGTCGCGGCGGAAGTCGATGTCTCTATAAAGCCGTTTGTGACCGCCTCCCCGGTGGCGACAGGTGATGACGCCTCGGTTGTTGCGGCCTTGTTTGGTGTGCTTGTTGTTGGTTAGAGACTTTTCTGGTTCTGATTTGGTAATTTCAGCGAAGTCCGAGACGGTTTGTTCTCGGGTGCTGGAGGTATAAGGTCGGTAAGAACGGATGCCCATAATCGATTTTAGATTTTAGATTTTAGATTTGGGATGCAAGGACTTGGCGGTTTTGGATTTTAGATTTGGGATTATTCAGTTAACTTGGTAACTTTCTGGGTTTGGTATTTTCACCAGTTAACCGCAATCTAAAATCTAAAATCTAAAATCCAAAATTGGCTAAACTTCTGGGAATAGGAGTTTGCGGATCGAGTCTCCGTCGGTCAGAGTTACGGTTGCTCGCTTGTAACAAGGTTTAAAGCCGACGAATTTGCCAACTCGACGCTTTTTGCGCGGCGGGTTTTGGGTGTTGACGCCGATGACTTTAACCTTAAATAGTTCTTCGATTGCAGCTTTGATTTGAGGCTTCGTCGCTTTGGGGGCTACGTCGAATGTGAATTGATTTAATTCCATCATTCGGGTAGCTTTCTCGGTGAGAATCGGACGCTGGATCAAATCTGCGTAGTCGCGGGGGTCGATTTTACTCACCGTAAATCTCCTGAATTTTAGCTATGGCTGTAGATGTGACGATAATTTTGTCAGCCGCGAGAACGTCGTAAACATTCAGGGAAGTTGCCAAGATGACGTTTACTAATTCGATGTTGCGTCCTGATAAGTAGACGTTTGGTTGCGGTTCTGGCAAGATTAACAGAACTTTTGTATC
Organism: Microcoleus sp. MON1_C1; assembly: GCF_036701945.1. Lineage (NCBI taxonomy): Bacteria > Bacillati > Cyanobacteriota > Cyanophyceae > Oscillatoriales > Microcoleaceae > Microcoleus > Microcoleus sp. MON1_C1. The sequence goes on from NZ_JAUBRO010000008.1 coordinate 26,789, forward strand.
GGGTTCGATGCCCCAGCGGGCGATCGCACTCAGCAATTCTTTGCTTTTGGGTCTCGGAAATTGCTCTGCAAATTCTTCAACCACAATGATGTCTTCGGTGCGACTTTGGAATGCTGTCCGCAAAGCGAGACGGCGTTCCTTTTTGTTCATTTTGACTTCAAAGTCTCTCGGTTTTGGTCCGAAGATGACACCGCCGCCCCGCCACAGCGGAGAACGGATTGAACCTGCTCTGGCTCGACCCGTGCCTTTTTGACGCCAGGGTTTGCGGCCACCGCCTCTGACTTCCGAGCGAGTTTTGGTGCAAGCATTTCCTTGACGGGCGTTATTCAGTTGCCGCGTCAATGCTCTGTGAACGATGTGAGAAGCATTTTCTTCTTTGGCTACGCGCAGTTCTAAAGTTGTTTCCCCAACTTCTTCGCCTTGCCAATTTCGGACTACACAATTAACCATATCTTTTGTCCTTTGTCTGTTGTTAGTTGTCTGTTGTTAGTTGTCTGTTGTCTGTTGTCTGTCGTCTGTTGTCTGTTCTCAGGTCTTAGTTTTCAGCTCTTAGTTTTCAGCTTTTAGTTCTTAGTTATTGCTTGCTACTAATGGCCAACCACTATCTACTGACTGCTGACTACTGACTAATGACTACTGACTAACGTCCTACTTTTTTCTCAGGCACAACATTGACTAAGGCGCCAGCTTTGCCGGGAACTGCTCCCTTAATTAGCAGCAAATTCTGCTCTGTATCCACCCGGACAATTGTTAGTTTGCGGACGGTGACTTGAACGTTGCCCATACGTCCCGCCATTCTTTTCCCGGGATAAACGCGACCGGGAGTAGTTCCAGGTCCGATCGATCCAGGCTCGCGGTGGTTCTTGGAACCGTGAGACATGGGGCCTCGTTTAAAGTTGTGGCGCTTTTGAAAACCTGCAAAACCTTTACCGATGCTGGTACCGATGACATCTACTATTTGTCCCGGTGTAAAGGTATCTGCTTTTAGTTGTTGACCTAATTCAAATGAACTGGTGTCTTCCAAGCGGTATTCCTGCAAGTGGCGCAGTGGATTCGCCCCCGACTTGGCAAGGTGTCCTAGTTCTGGCTTGTTGAGAGCCTTTGGTTTGACTTCGTTGTATCCAACTTGAACGGCACCGTAGCCGTCAGTTTGTTTTGTTTTGATTTGAGTTACTGTACAAGGCCCTGCTTGTATGACGGTGACAGGGATTGCTCTCCCTTCGGCGTCAAACACTTGAGTCATGCCTAGTTTAGTGCCAAGAATGCCTACAGACACGGATTTTTTTCCTTTTATTTACGCAAGAGGTTTCGGATTGCGAAATTTACGTCAATCCGCTTGCTCTTGTGCAGAAACATTTATTTCAGTGTTCCTGCAATTAACTGTTATCAACCAACAGCCTTCCTCTGTGTTTAAAATTTGAGTTTTAAATTTGGGAGCGAGCTTGTGGAAGTCTTGCAAGGGTTGAGATTCGCGGCTTTTTACCGACTCTATCTCCGAGTTTTGTCTCGGTCTTGCTTGTTTGTGCCAGGACTTGAGCAGCAAACTACTCAGTATCCTTTACGGCGACAATTCACAATAGTACATGAAGTGTTTGCCGTTTGTCAAGGCCGGGATGAGAATTTTTCGGCTCAACTTTAGGATTTATAATATTTCCAGCTCGCAAGCAGCGATCGACCAAATTTTGATACAGCAGGAAACACAAATTTATGGGACTGATTACGACGGGATCTGATGTGATTCGGGATTTGGAAAAGTCGGGGTCGCTGGCCCTGTACGTTCCTTTAGAGGGAGGATTTGAGGGGCGCTACCTGCGGCGGCTGAGGGCTGCGGGTTACGGGGCGCACACGATCTCGGCGCGGGGTTTGGGTGATTTGGCGATGTATTTGACGGGGGTTCACGGGGTGCGGCCGCCGCATTTGGGCAAGAAAACTACTGGCAACGAAGCGGCCGTGGGTTATACGTGGTTCGTGCCGCCGATTTTGCAAACTCAATTAGACAATTTGCCGCCGAAAGCAAAAGGACTGGTGCTGTGGATTATTGAAGGGCACATTTTGTCGAATCAGGAGATTGAGTATTTGACTGTTTTGCCGACGTTAGAACCGCGAGTTAAAATAGCAGTGGAGATGGGAGGCGATCGAGCTTTTAGCTGGAAGCCACTTAAAGACGCTTTAGTTGCAGCTTAAATTCCGCTATTTGCGATCGCAAATCAACTAAAAAAACGCAGCGAGCAACTAAAGCTCAACAGCTTCTGCTCGCTGGTTTTGATATATTTGGGAAAAACTTAATTAACAGGAAAAATCTTATGCTTCAGAACCGCGATTATACCATAATCATTGACAAAAGCGGCAGTATGTACACGAAAGACCAGATGGGCGGTAAAAGTCGCTGGGCGCTCATGCAAGAATCGACGATCGCATTGGCGAATAAATGTGAAGAACTCGATCCTGATGGCATAACAGTTTATTTGTTTTCCGGTCGCTTCAAGCGCTACGACAACGTAACATCCGCTAAAGTCGTGCAAATTTTCCAAGAAAACGAACCTTCGGGAACTACGAATTTAGGTGCAGTGCTGCAAGATGCTCTGAACAGTTTTTTTGAGCGCAAAGCATCCGGTAAGACCAAGCAAAATGGGGAAACAATATTAGTGGTGACCGACGGGGAACCGGACGATCGCAAAGAAGTGATGAAAACGATTATAGAGGCTTCGCGGAAGCTCGATCGAGATGAAGAGCTGGCGATTTCTTTCATTCAAGTAGGGAATGCGCCGGAAGCTACTAAGTTTCTCAAGATATTGGATGACGAACTGCAAAGCGCTGGGGCTAAATTCGATATCGTTGATACTGTCACGATGGAGGATATTGAAGGAATGACCCTGACGGAGGTATTGCTGAATGCAATAACTGATTGAGGAGGCGGGCGAATTTCCCGTGATTATATTGGGGGCAGTTGACCCAGCAGGATTTTTTAGGGGGTTTAAGTTATGGAATCGATCGAGCGCCTGTTAGGTGAACTTAAGGCAGAGTATCAAGCATCTCAAAAAAATGCTGAGTTGAAAAGTCAGGCGCCGGCGCAAGCACAAGCGCCGTCAAATGCAACATTTAAAACATCAGATATAAATTTGTATGCTAGTCCTTTGGATCGGGATTTAGCTCAAATTAAGGCTGAGTACGAATCGCAAAATAAAGCTCAGGAAGTCGCTTCACTGCAACCGCTTAAGGCTGAGCACGAAGCGCAAAATAAAGCTCAGGAAGTCGCTTCACTGCAACCGCAACCAGCAGAAAAAGTCGCGGGGCCGCAGTTGGACGTACAAACGCACAGACAGAAAGTTAGGCAAGCTCAGGTTTGGCTGAAAAAGTTGGATAAGAATTCCGATGAGGGATATTGGTTCGATCAGTTTGCTTTTAGGTATTCTTCGAGGATAGATGCGGCGATCGACTATTTGCAAGCTGTGAAGGAGTTTGATTGATTGAACTACACGGTATTCACAATTTGTAAGGACGTTTTTTGGTTAATTGCCATCTCTATTTGCTGTAAAGACACGGCAGTGCCGTGTCTTTACAAAGCGTAAAATAAATATCATTTGTATCACGCGGGATTTAGGATACGGCACTGCCGTATCCCTACAAATGACCAGCAAATAAATATCATTTATAGGAACACAGCACAGTTATTTCCTGTGGCTGCCACAACCACGGGGAGGATTGCTCCTATACTAAATTTTTGGACACAGATGTAGGATTCAACAAAAACAAAGCCGCCTTTTTTGCTGTATCTTCAGATAGCTGAATTTGTTTTAACTCAACAATACCTTCACTGATAAAAGTATCTCTCAAAGCAGCTTTTTCTCCACTGTTAAAACTCGTTTCGTAAAAAACTTCTCTAATTCCAGCGGCAATGACTAATTTCAAACAATAGATGCAGGGTTCTAAAGTGACGTAAATACTAGCCCCAGCAGTAGATATACCGTGTTTGGCAGCTTTAGCGATCGCATTTGCTTCCGCGTGAACCGCCCTTGATGGCAAAGTTTTACTGGCGTCGCAACTACTCAAACCAGGATAGCAGAAGCCTTGAGTAGTACAGTGTGCCGAACCTGACGGCGAACCGTTGTAACCCGTTGCTAAAACTTGCCTGTTTTTAGTTATCACTGCGCCTACGGGAAAAGCCAGACAAGTCGATCGAGTGGCAGCCAATTTTGCTAACATTAAAAAGTATTCGTCCCAGGTCGGTCTTTCTTCTTCTAAATTCATCTTCGATCCTGAATGTATTGCTCGCTCGTTTTCAGACACTGGGCCGCTTTCTGCAATTCTATTCCTAAATAACCAATATGCTCGCCTTTGATGGCAGGGGAAGCCGCACAAATTTCTCGCACTAACTTGAGAGGGTTTTTTCCAGAATAACAGGTGACAACTTCGCCGCTGCCTGGGGTGGTTTGCGTGACTACTATCTGATTGTCGGCTACTTCAACTAAAAAATTGCCCGCTGCATCGAAAAAGTCTCGATCTTCGCAGATTTTAGCATATTGGGTTTGAATTAGTCGATCGGCATTTTCAAAGGTATCGTCATACAAGTGAGCCGATTGACTCAGCGTTACCAACGGGCCCATTGTCAAATTATAATCGGAACGCCTCGCAATTTCATCTCGAATGTGCTGCTGCAAAGCCCGCAAACCCATTGCATTTGCCGGCCAAGCCGCAAACATATCGTTACTGCGGAGAGTTGCTGTTAGGGAGATTTCACCGTCAACAACTCGCACCCAAATGTGATTTAAACAAGGACTGCCGCTGTGCTGGTGGTCTGATGAACCGTCAGGCCTTCTGTTAATATTTCCTCCGGCATCCCACAAACTAATTACTGCACTGGCAGCATCAATTTCTTTAATTAGTTTGGCAATCACTTCTTCAATTTGATCGCGACCAAACCACGATCGCATCCGCTGTGCGTAGGTATATTTAATGCCTTCGCTATACGGAGCATCTTCCAGCATTTGCGGTTTGTACTGTTCGAGGAAATCGCGGTCTATTGGTAAGTAATTTGGTTCAGGAAAATAGAACTCCGCAGGTTCATCTGTAATGACTGCCATTAAGTCGATTAATTCTTGCCACTGTCCGTCGTAACCAGTCGGCCGCAAGGTGCCGGTGGTCTTAATTCGGTGGATAATTTTTACCCAAGTTTCGGCTATAGTTTTGCCTTCGATTCTGTGTCCGTATTTCTGACCGGGGAGTACAGTCGGGACGATTTCGACTAACGGAAAAGTTACGGTTTCTCCCCAAGGTTCAACAGATTCTTTTTGGGCAAAAGACTTGACAAGAGTCACTGTTTCTGCTATATTTTTGGCTTCTTTCCATTCTATTTTATGACGCAATAGTTCTAAGGCTTCTGCTGCTATTTCAATATCAATGTAGCCAAATATTGAAGATTTAATTAGCCAGCAATCTCTACCAGTATCGCTTTTGCCTGCTTCAAAGCCGTTGCGAAAAAAGTCGAGCAAGCACGCTGCCGCACCCGAATTGCGGTCTTCTTTGGTAGCGTTGAGAATTACTAAAAAGCGGACGTGGGGATTGCACAGCAAGTTTCTAATTAAGAAGTTGATGCCGCGAGTAGGAGAGTAGAGTTGACCGATCGCAGCATATTCTTGAGGTTGTAAATGTTTGCCGATCGCACTTTTTACTGTCCAGCCGCTGACAATGGCTGTTTGCCCCGTTCCGCAAATTAATTGATTTGGTTTGTATAGGGGTTTGTACTCAAATTTATTGACGAGATTTGTGACTGTCATGGTTTATCGTTTTTTGCACCGCGTACTACTATATCAATAGTTTGGATGGTTTTAAGGGGCGATATCAATCATCTTTATGCCGCCGCTGCAATGATTTGTTATGCTGCGTCAACGCAGATCGTTGCCTGAATGTCTTTTACAGCGAGCTCCTTCACCGGAATTGAAATCACAAATTCTGTACCTTGACCTAAAGTTGAGTTGACTTCTAGAGTTCCAGAGTGTTTCTGGACTACGATTTGACGAGCGATCGCCAATCCTAGCCCTGTTCCTTGCCCCACGCCTTTGGTGGTAAACAGATGCTCAAAGATTTTTGGCTTCACCGCATCCGTAATCCCAATCCCATTATCCTGAATTCGGATCACTGCCTGAGATTCCGACAATTGCGTCTTGACAGTAATCTGGTTGGGGTTGGCTTTGATCTGAGCAAAACTGCGTCCTTGATTTGATTCCTCAAGGGCATCGATCGCATTGGCCAGCAGATTCATAAATACCTGATTTAACTGTCCGGCAAAGCATTCTACCTGTGGCAGATCGCCATAGTCTGTGATGACTTGAATTTCCGGGCGAGATTCGTTGGCTTTGAGGCGATGCTTGAGAATCAAGATCGTGCTGTCAATGCCGTCGTGGATATTGTAAGGAATGGGGCGATCGCTATCCGAACGCGAGAAGGTTCTTAAACTGGTGCTGATTGTGCGAATGCGATCGACTCCTTCTTGCATCGAATCGATCAACTTGGGTAAATCCTCTTGTAAATATTCCAAATCTATTTCCTCCACTAATTCCTGTAGTGAGGCACTTGGATAAGGGAGTTCTTTTTGGTATAACTCAATTAGTTGAAAGAGGTCTTTAATATAGTCCTGAGCGGGTTTGAGATTGCCAGCAATAAAGCAAAGCGGGTTATTAATTTCGTGCGCGACACCCGCGACTAAATTGCCCAAAGCACACATCTTTTCGGTGTGGACTAAATGAAGCTGAGACTCTTGCAGTTGTGTGAGTGCTGCTTCTAAATCAGCCGTTTGCTCAGCTACACGCTGTTCGAGATTTTTAGTTAACTGCCGTAGCTGCAAATGAGTTTTCACCCGTGCTAGCACCTCCTGTTCTTGAAAGGGTTTGGTGATGTAGTCCACAGCACCCAAGACAAATCCTTTCACCTTACTGTCGGCATCGGAGAGAGCGGTCATAAAAATGATGGGAATACTGGCTGTTTTCGGATCTGCCTTCAGACGTTTGCAGGTTTCAAAGCCGTCAATTCCTGGCATTTGAACGTCGAGCAAGATCAGATCGGGAGGATAAGCTTGGACTCGCTTAAGAGCGCGATCGCCATCGAGCGCGGTTGCTACTTCGTACCCCGCATCACTTAAGGTTTCACAAACCACTTCTAAGTTCGCAGGGGTATCATCCACCACCAGAATTAATTCAGGACTAGACATCGGCTTTCTTCTCTGTGAGGTGTTGTTGTAGCAACTCTTCAATCTCTTCGGCTTTAAATTGCTTAGCAAGCCGAATAATTTGTGAGGCAAAATCTGCGTAGCCAGGGTTAGAGTGAGCCATAAGCTCTGTGTGTTCTCGGAGCCGTTTTAAATTGCCTTTATGTGCCATTTCTAGTAACGTATTTAACTCTAATGGGGAAGGAATAATCAGCCCTTCAGGGTTCTCTAATGGAGTCGCTGGAGTGGATGAACCAGACTCGTCTGAGGCTGTAATTTCATATTTCCACTTTAATTCCAAATGAGTGGCTAACAGGTTAAATAATTCACTGACTTCCACTGGCTTGGCCAGAAAATCATTTCCCCCTGCATCTAAACTCATCTGTCGATAGGCTTGTGCTACTGATGCAGAAGAGACAATGATCTTCTGGTGTTGCAAATCATTTGCACTGCGAATTTGTTTGAGCAGTTCAAAGCCATCCATGACTGGCATTGCCAAGTCTGTAATCACTAAGTCAGGTTGAGACTGTCGTATTTTTTCCAATCCTTCTTGTCCATTTTCTGCCTCACTAACTTGGAATCCTAGTGGCTCTAACAAGTTGAAGAGAACGGCTCGGTTTTCCCACCGATCGTCTACCACCAGAATGCTGCGTCGCTGTCCTTCGTAACCAATAATTTGTTTTCCAGTTGTGATGGAGTTTTGCTCGGCCCAATCGGTGGCGATCGCCAGTTCCACCTCAAAAAAGAATTCACTGCCGACTCCGGGTTGGCTCTTAACTTGGATTTGTCCGTTCATAAGTTGGACAATCTTTTGGCTGATGGCGAGTCCTAAACCCGTGCCCTCGGCTTGGCGCTGGCGATCGCCCACTTGTTCAAAAGCCTGAAAAATTTTATCCAATTGATCTGGCGCAATTCCTACGCCGGTATCCTCAATTTGAAATTTGAAAGAGCGAGTGGACCGATTGGGAGGATTCTCAACTACGGCAACCTTGAGCGTGACAGAACCTTTGTCGGTGAATTTAATCGCATTTCCCACCAAGTTGAGTAATACCTGACGCAGCCGTTTTTCATCAACAAAAATCCCTTCCGGCAACTGCGGATCGGGATCGTAAACGAAGTTAATGCCTTTTTGGTCGGCACGAATGCCGCAGATTTCAGCGACACCTTGGAGGAATGAGGGAAAGTGAATCCCTTTAGGTGTGAGTTCTAGTTTGCCGGCTTCAATTTTGGACAAGTCCAACACATCGTTAATCAGCGTCAGCAAATGAGAACCACACTGGTGAATGATTTCTACTCCATGACGTTCTTTCGCTGGCAACGCTTTGGATCGGTTGAGGATTTGAGCATAGCCCAAAATACCGTTGAGGGGAGTGCGGAGTTCGTGGCTCATGTTGGCAAGAAAATCACTCTTTGCTTTGTTGGCATTGTCTGCTGCTTCCTTTGCAGACTTGAGTTCGGCGGTGCGTTGTTCAACTCGCTGTTCAAGCTGCTGGTTAGTTTGCTCTAGGGCGGTGAAGGAATCGCGCAACTGCTGCGCCATTCGGTTAAAGGATTGAGCAAGTACACCCAGTTCTTTAACGCCAGAGGCTTCGACGTTTTGGTCGAGTTTTCCTTCGGCGATGGCTTCCGATGCGTGACTCAGCAGCAAAATGGGTCGAGCAATCCAGCGCGAGGTGTAGATACCCAAAACCGTTGCCAGTCCTAATGCGCCTAAGCACAGCCAAATCGTGTTGACTGTGTTGGCATTAATTCGTCCCATGAAATCTGATTCGGGCATGGCGACGACTAGCAGCCAGTCCAATCCCCATTCGTCCTGCCAGGGAGTTACTTGAACAAACTCCCGCTCACCCTGGAGCTGAAAGTCTAGCTGCTGGACGGTTTGAATGGTTTTGAGAGCGCCGAAGCGATCGCGGAGATACTTGGACGTGGCTTGAATTAGGGCGTCCTTACTCTCAAAGCCCCGCAGTCGCTGAGGTTTGCCGTTGGTCACTGAAAACACGGGCGCATCGCTAGAGCTGGCAACGATTAATCCGTTACGCTCCAGAATGAACACCTTGCTGGATTGACTAACCTTAATTTCACGTAAAAAGTCACTAATTTGCGAAAGGCGCTGCTCTACCCCCACGCTGCCGATCAACTGACCATTCTTGTTATAGATGGGGCGACTCGTGGCGATCGACAACGGGTAGTTATTAGTCTCCCATTGATAGATCGCGCTCCACCCGGGCTTGCCGGTTTCGACACCTTTAGCGTACCAGCCTTCCTTCTGGAACTGATACGCTTTGGTGATTTCAAACATTTTAGTTGGCTTGCTTTGGTCATTCGTAATGTAGTTGTACAAATCAGGATTGCCGTACCGCTTCGGTAGCACCAGGCTAATGTCAGGATTGCCGTTGTTGGGAATGGTTGACTCGCGGTAATATCCCGATGCGATAAAGTCGCCCGTTTTAGAGCCGTAGAGGATATAGCCAACCTTATAGGTTTTTACCTGCTTGGCAAAGAATTGAGCTAGGCGATCGGCATCCTGTAAGTTCAACAATCCCAGGTCAATTTGCTCGCCGTTGATTTGGGTCAAATAGCGGGTTGCAGCGGCATAGCTGTCGAGGTGCTGATCCACACGGTTACTCACCTCCGTTTGCAAGTTAGTCGCTAGTTCATTCACTGCTTTTTGTCCATTTCGCAGCGACAGATACCCTGTTAATCCTACGGCTGCGAAGATTTGCAGAATGAATGGAACAACCAGACCGGTTCGCAGGGGAACCTTACTAAAGCCTTTAGCAGCAGCAATTGTGGACTTCGACAGCATAGCGTTCAAAACATTAAAGATAGGGTACAGGGTTGAGAGTTCCCAAACCGGGTTTAGAGCCACCAGATTTTATCTGCAATAAACAGGGAAAATATCGGATCGGGTTGGACTTCTAAAAAAGCATGGCGGTTCAAGTTTTATAGGATCAAATTCCGCACCACTTGGTAGCTGAAATAGGCCCCGACACTAACAATTAATGTCGTACCTCCAACAAGCAGTCGCATTAGCAAGTTGCCAGTGGTTTTCTCTTGTTCACGGAAGTGCAACAATCGCTGAGTTGGTTGATGTGCCGTTGATTGGTGGAGTGGCTGGGAGGCGGTTATCAGTTTTGATCTGTTAGCCGGCTGTTCTTTTTACTCGATCGGGCGATCGTTCTGGCTCAAATTTAAAGGCGATCGCACTCCACCAACAATCTCTCAACCCCATTGCAATCGAAGACTACCGCTTACAGAAAATCGCAGAGAAAGCCCAGGGATTCTAGTCGTGGGATGAATCTGCTGACCCTTTAGGGTCTAGTCCTTTTCAGTCTACGCCTCAGTCCCCTTCAGAGTTCTTAGCACAACAGGTTTGATTTCTCACTTCTGGCTCGCAATATTTATTTAGTAATTCTTTCTCTTCTTGAGTGACGCCAAACGTAATAAATACATCGGGCTGGGGCATGGACAGATACCACCGTTAGAGATACCTTAATTATAGTGGTTAGGGTATTAAACCACTTTACCTTCTGGAAATAACTCAGTAGTTGTAAGTTCGGGATAAAAATAATTAACTGTGATGCCCCGCGCTCCTACCTCTTTAGCAAACACCCCTGTTAACAACTATAGCCCTGCTTTGGTTGCTGAGTAAACGCCATAACTCGGCAACATCAAACGCGAACAGACGAATAAAAATTGATTACCCGTTCATTATTATGAAGCATAGTTGTCGCCTCTTTCCAGCACCGAAAAACGCCTTTGGCTTTGATTAAAAAAAGCGGCACTTATAGAACAATTAGGAGCAACTGTATCACTACATCAAAATTACATCTGTACCTACGACGATATTAAATTCGCTTTTCTCACTCCCACATTCTCATTAAACCGCGTCTTAAACTAAACTAAATTTTCTCACCTTGAATTTATTTTTATAAGCTCACTTTTTATCGTCTTAATAAATTAATTAAACAAATTCCTCAAGCCAACAATTCACTGACGGCTACGCTAAAACCTGCAAGCACACTTTGACTGTTAACAACTTCATCGCCATTAAACAACCGCCAGCGTTGCCCTGCATTGACAAATATTAATCTAGCTTCAGGAAACAGCAACCAAACTTCTAAACATCCCGATTCCAAATATTCCTGAGCTTTGGCAAATAACTCTTCGCCGCTATCTTCCGGGGAAGCAACTTCCGCTATCAAGGGAAAACTTTGGGAAAATGCTGTAAAATTGCCTGATTGTGGCAACAATTCAGGAGTGATGTAAGCAACATCGGGACGGCGACCCTGTTTGCCAGTGCGGCAAACTATTTCGGTAAGAACTTCTCCTCCCTGTCCGCTAGAGTCTTTATAATTTCCCCAGAAACGGGCTAATTTAGATTGAGCTAGACTGTGCTTGAATGTCATTCCTGTTTTCTCCACTAAGTTGCCGTCAACCCATTCTATTCTATCAGTAGGGTTGACTAAAAACTCTTCTAGAGATATGACTTTTTTAGGTTCAGATTCCGGCTGATTGTCTGCTATATTTTCTAATTTTGGCGGGAATTCTGGATCTAATTTTGGGTCTGCATTTTTGGGCGAAATTGTAGTAGCTGTCACAAGCGCAACCTCTATTTGATGATTTTAAGTTTACACACGATCGCTCTCGATCGCATCTTTATGATCTTATTGAATTGGGCAGGGCGAGTGGATATCAGCTATCGAGAAAAAACAATTTTTGTTTTTTAAACTTAGCCCTACAATTTATATATCATAGCAATTGACAAAGGTGACTTTCATGATTCTCTCAAACCGTTTTTCTGAAGCCCTCACCTATGCCGCCGAATTGCACGCTACCCAACTTCGCAAAGGTTCGGGCGTTCCCTACATTGCCCATTTGTTGGGCACGGCTAGTATAGCTTTAGAATATGGGGCAAATGAAGATGAGGCGATCGCAGCTTTGCTTCACGATGCGATCGAAGATCAAGGTGGCGCCACCACCCGCGAAGCCATCCGCCGTCGCTTTGGGGATACCGTCACAGCGATTGTAGACGGCTGTACCGACAGTGACGCGACGCCGAAACCCCCTTGGCGTCAGCGAAAACAAGCTTATATCGATCGCATTTCTACAGCTTGTGGCTCAGTGAGATTAGTCTCGGCTGCTGATAAACTTTATAATGTTCGATCGATCCTGAAAGATATCCGTCAATTAGGAGATACTGTTTGGGAACGCTTCAAAGGTGGCAAAGACGGTTCTCTCTGGTATTATCGTTCTTTAGTAGAAGCATTCCGCAAAACAGAGTTAACGCCTATAGTTGAAGAATTAGACCGCACAGTTTTAGAATTGGAACAGTTTTCTGAAGGCTGAAGACTGAAGGTAAAAATCACTAATTATCAATTACCAATTACAGTCGCAAAATGGCAAATGTTCGCTTAGAAAATATTACCCGACGCTACCAAAACGTCACCGCGATCGAAAACATCAGCTTCAAAATCCCGGACGGGGAATTTTGGGTATTAGTCGGGCCATCCGGCTGCGGGAAATCCACAATTATGCGGACAATTGCAGGTTTAGAAACCGCAACTTCCGGCAATCTTTACATCGGAGATAATTTAGTTAACAACATTCCGGCGAGACAGCGGGATGTAGCAATGGTGTTTCAAAATTACGCGCTTTACCCGCACATGACTGTCGCCGAAAACTTGGCCTTTGGATTGCGGATGCGGAATGTTGACCCGACTAAAATTCAAGAACGAGTCGAAACAGTAGCCCGATCGCTCTCGATCGACCACCTCCTCAAGCGTAAGCCCAAACAGCTATCAGGCGGACAGCAGCAGCGGGTAGCACTGGGAAGGGCGATCGCCCGCGAACCGAAAGTATTTCTTTTAGATGAACCGCTTTCCAACCTCGATGCTCAACTGCGAGACGACACTAGAGCAGAACTCAAACAACTGCATCAACGGCTGGGAATTACCACAATTTACGTCACCCACGACCAAGTGGAAGCGATGACTTTAGCTGATAAGATTGTAGTCTTAAGTGGGGGTAAAATTCAACAAATTGGAGACCCGCAAAGCATTTATGCTAAACCAACTAACCGCATGGTTGCCACATTTTTAGGCAATCCCGCCATGAACATTTTGCCTGCAATTTATACTAACGAATCCTTTCAAGTAGGAAATCAAGCTTTAGCCTGTCCGCCCTCGATTCAGAAAAAATTGCAGGCGAGAGAAGGACAAGGATTTGATTTGGGCATCCGTCCAGAAAATATAGAAATGTTTACGCCACCAAACGCAGTAGAAGATGATTTGAAAGCCGATGTTTGGGCATTAGAAAAAGTCCCTCTTGATGTAGAGGTAAAAGTAGTGGAACCTCTGGGGCGAGAAACTTTAATCCGGGCGAGTTTGCCTTCGTTGAACGCTGAAACTACTTTACAGGTGCAAGTACCTGCGAGTGTTCGCTTGCGATCGGGCGATCGGCTGACGGTACAGCTTGACTTCGATCGACTATTTATATTTGACCCTTCCACCGGTGAAGCGCTGTATCCTTAACGGGCTTGAACAGGGCTTACGCACGGTTGGCCAGCAACCAGGTTTTTTTAGTCGCAGTGGGTAAGTCCTGTGCAATCTCCAATCTCAAATCTCAAATAGACTGAGCCTTCCACTGGGAAAGTCTCGATTTGTAGTTACAAAACTTTACACTTGACATTTATTAATTTACGAAGTAATGATACACTTAGTATTGGCACAACGGAAAAACCTCCCCCCAAAAGCTCCTCTTTCCTGACTCAGGGCGATCGGAACCCACAACGCAAGGATATTCCCGCTAAGAAGCGGCTTTACGCCCTCACTTGGGAGCAACTAGCGAACCAAAAACTCAGAAAAACGTTCTAGCGGCATTTTTAGATGAACCCCGACAACCTGCCTCAAATGCTGCAAACAGGATTTCACCTAACTTTAGGTGCAACTTCCTTTTTAATTGAGACATTGCAAGATCCCGTGAAGCGAGAAGAAAATCTTGACAAACTGAAGTCAGATTTGGGCCAGCTAGCCGATGAGCTGCTGGAAAAAGGAGAAATGACCGATCGAGAAGCCCGGAATTTTGTAGATACTATTTTCTCTCAACCGGACGATCGGGAGAATGCAGAGAGCGAATCTGTCTCGCCCAAGCAATCGGATGCAACCACTGATGCTCCTCCCGAGTCGGTTGTACAGCCTAACGTAAAGCTAGAGATTCAAGAATTAACTGCACAGATGGCAGCGCTGAGGACCGAGTTGGAAAATTTGCGTGTCAAAAATTCCCAGCATTAAAGAATCAAGAGTCTTTAATACAGCCGGAGTTTATTTGCAAAGTGATTTACCAACTTATTTAAAAGAACCAAACTTTAGTCATTGTCCCAGTTTTCAGAACCGATCAGGTCGGCGATGCGATCGCGCAGCAAGAAGTCGCATTTTTCTAGCTCGCACTCCACGCAAGCCCATTCCCGGGGCGGGATGAATTGGCAGAGCGTGTAGATAGGCTGTTGGCGGCTCAGCACGCCCTCGTGCACGAGGTGACGGGCTTCATCCTGGATGACATCTAAAGAGTATTTGATTTTGATAGTGGACTGAATCATAATGCGCCCTCAAGGTTTTAGTAAAAAAAAAATTATGACCTTTGTAATAATATAATCCAAAATTCCAGATATGTAAGTTAAATTTTGTCAGTATAGAGGTATACAATTCACTACGGTTAAGTGAAAAAAATTCTAGCAATGAGGAATAAGTGATCGAATCAGTCTTGGGAGGTAGAGACGTGGCACATTTTTCCGGCTAAGAGGTGGATCTGTTGGAAAGCTCATACCCTTCTATATTTCAGACCTCAGTCGAGCGATTTTAGATTTTAGAATTGGGAATGAATGACTGGATATGGGTTTGTAGCTTGCCTACAGTTGCATTCTTTTTTGAAATTGGTATCACTTCGGGACTTACGCACTAAAGCCCGATTCCCGGTTTCTGGATGCTTCTCCCCCCAAAGGCAGAATTTCACGCGAGAAACCGGGTTGATGAATTAAAATCTTGAGGTAGCAAGCTGCAAAGGAAAGATTCAGGAGTCCGGCAACTCAAGCATTACCAGTTTCGTTAATGCCGAACAGCAATTCTAGAGCGAGAGATTGCGCGGCCGGCATCTGCCCAAAACAGAATACATAAGGAATACTCGGAGGCAAGTGTGGCAAAAATTGCTCTAAAACGTAGGGGCTTCCGTAAATTAATACAGCTTGCAGTTCACCCGTCTTTAATAATTTCTTAAACCAATCTTGAGCTGCTTCGGTCAAACCAGCACTGCCTCGGAAGCAATTGCCGCGAATGAAAATTTGCAGCAGCGTCGGAGAAAAATGCTCTGCACCTGTATTTTCAGCGATCGCGCCTGTGCGATCGTCAATTAGTTGCAATTCGTAACCAAACTGTTCGGGAATGGCGATCGCCGGAGTGTGGTTGCCCAAAAACTCGCACCCCAAAACATCATCTACAACAATCAAATTCCGCAAAAGCTGGTTTTCTAAGGGCTTTTTCGCCACTAAAGGCAGAGAACCTCCAAATTTCAAAGAATCTCGCAAAATATCCGCAGCAGTTGCCCTTGCCTCTGGGTTTGCCAGCAAACTTAAGTCGATCGACTCGATCGATGTTGAATTTACTGCTTTTTCCTTTTCCTTTACTAACAAACCGACTTTAGCTTTAGCCGACCAAATTCGCTTGACAGATTCCTTTATTTGTGATCTAGAAAGCCGCCCTTGAGAGACAGCTTCGCAGACAGCCAGAATCGCCCCTTCCGGGTCAAGCGGCATCAGCAAAACATCAGCACCAGCCTCAGCCGCCAAAACAGCAGCTTCATTAGTGCCGTACTTATTGGCGATCGCACCCATCACCAAAGCATCCGTCACGATCAAACCTTCAAATCCCAACTCTTCTCGCAGCTTCCCGATCAAAATCTTGCGAGAAAGAGTAGCAGGAAAGTCGGCATCCCAACCCGGAATCAGCAAGTGAGCACTCATCACAGCATCGGCCCCAGCGGCGATCGCCTCGACAAAAGGAGGTAACTCAACCTCAGTCAATCTCGCTGGCGAATGCGGCAAAACCGGCAATTCCAAGTGAGAATCAACCGCCGTGTCTCCGTGGCCGGGAAAATGCTTAGCTGTAGTCAAAACCGGGTGTTGACCTGCGCCGCGAATAAAAGCAGCGGCTAATTTCCCGACAATTTCCGGTGTCTCGCCAAAAGCGCGGACGTTAATCACAGGATTGTCGGGATTGTTGTTAACATCAACCACTGGTGCGAAAATCCAATTTAGACCGATCGCCCTAGCTTCGATCGCAGTCACCGCGCCCATTTGTTCAGCATATCGATCGGCTTTACCTGAATCGTGCCGCGCCACTTCAGCAATCGCCATCGGCGGCCCGAACCAAGTCGCCCCGGCGAACCGCTGGCCGACACCTTCTTCAATATCAGCCGCCAGCAGCAGCGGAAACTTGGCCCAAGACTGCAATTGGTGCGATCGAACTGCCAACTCCGCAGCACTTCCCCCGACCAAAATCACACCGCCGACGCCCAACTTTTCGAGATAATAGCGGAGTTTGCTGGCTGTTGGTTCCCATTCGGGATAGCGAATTTGGTGGTCGAACAAGCAGCCAGAAGCGCGCACCACGAACATCTGGGCCACCAGTTCTGGTAAGGAAAGATTGTCAATCATGGGTAATGGGAAATTGTGGACTGTTGAGTGTGGACTGTTGACTACCTTCAGACACTAATCCTCGTCTGCTTCTAAATCATCATCATCATCATCATCATTTTCATTGCCATCGGCCAATTCTTCGTCATCAAACATACCTGGTTTGCGATCGGCAGAAAGCTGATTCAGCAGTATCAACATTTTATCGCCCCGTTCCAAAGAATGGTCTTCGAGAAAAATCACTTCCGGCGTCCGGCGCAGTTGCACCCGTTGACCCAACTGGTTGCGGACGTAGCTAGTAGCAGATTTCAAGCCCTCCATAGTCTCGGCCTTTGCCTCATCAGTACCGTAGATGCTGACAAAAATTTTTGTATGCTGAAGGTCTCCCGAAACAATTACGTCGGTAACGCTAACCATACCAGCACCTACACGGTCGTCCTTGATTCCATTCAGCAACATCAGGCTGACTTCCCGTTTAATCAGTGAAGCTACACGCTCAATGCGACGATTTGTAGCCATAGAAACTATCCCCTACTTTTAGATCAGCCATTTTCATCCCGATTGACAATTGTAGCGCGATCGGTATCGGGTGTTATGTGCGATCGGGGAGGAAATTAGGGTTTGAGATTGCAGCGCGCAGCCAATAATGACATAAACTTGCCCAATTTGCTACTTTTGCGATCGCTCAATATAAAATCATCCGGCAAATACGATCTCCTATCATCATGCCCGATTCTATCCAACAAGAAGCCCGCCAAATTCTTGACACCCTTGCCTTCACCCCATTCGAGCAATGCCAACCCCTCAGCCACAACTTTAATACCATCCCCTCTCGCCCTGGACTTTATGCTGTCAGACATCGTGTGGATGGCCTGCTTTACATCGGTAAAACCAAAAGCTTGCGCGGTAGATTTAGTGGCGGACACAAAGCATTTCTCTGGGCATGGCTCGACAAATACAACTGGGAAGATGTTCGGATCGCCATTCACCCGCTCTCGGCGTGGAGCAACCCTGCGTTATTATTAGAGCTAGAAGCAATTATTCTGAGAGCAACTGAGCCGCCCTACAACGTTCAAATCCCACCGGAAAACTAGACTCATGCAATCAAAAACTCTGGAACAACTATCTGCTGCTGATGCCGAAGCCATCCTAAAATACCTTCCAGAACGAATTCGTTCCGCCCTCATCGCCCGTGCTGCGGAAATTGAATATCCGATCGAAATTGTTGTGGAAATGGCAATTGCTAATTTCCTCGATAGCGAAGCACTTGGTTTTGCCGATTGCAAACCGGGGCGAGGCAACTAAAGAATCGGAACTTGAAATCAGAGAATCATGACTCAAACTATCGCCACGCAACACCTTTCTCCCGAAGCAATTCATCAGTTTGTCGATTATTGACCAGACTAGGAAAAGCTGCCCTATTGTCCCAGTCCAATGAACTTAAATGTTCTCTCTCCTACGCGATAGAAATGGCAATATCCAGGTTTTTAGATGAAGAATCCTTTAGCTTGGAGAATTGTATGCTGGTCAAACACTTGAAAGATAAGTAAGCCTACCTAAAAAAAAACACCTACCCACATCCGCGACTTATTGAAGAAGTCTGGGCTCTAAAAGAAGAACGTTTTACTAGATTAAACCGATCGCCAAAAGGAATAAAACTCATGGAAAAAGAATTTACAATCGGTCAAAAAGTCCGAGTTGTGGCGATGCCGCCTTACGTCAAAACTGCCGAACCGATGCCGATGCTGCGGCCTGCGAATTTAATTGCGATCGGCGCTGAAGGCGTTGTGATCGATCGGCGCCCCGGCAATTATTGGGGAATTCGCTTTGAAAAAGGTGCTTTTTTGTTAGACAGTCAGTACATTGAATCGGCGGAAAGTAATGTAGAAGGTAATGGGTAGTGGGGAATGGGGAATTGATCTGATATCAAATTCGTTGGTATCAGAATTATTCACCTCTCTCTTCGGGAGACTCAGCGCCCTCTGCGGTTAAATCATTCCGAAACAACAGTAAACGATGTGAGAACTTAAAATCTCCCTTTTCCTTCTTACCTCCACATCCCTGCCTTAAATCCGTTAAATCCCATTGCTTGCTCGTTGCCCAACTTCCTTCTTCAACAAGCCAGCTTAGCCTTAAAAGCCAAAGAATTAACAGGAAACTCCCCCAAAACTTCTTCTAAAATAGGAGATGTGAAGTTACAAGGCTGAGGTTTTCCCAAATGATAGCCTTGAGCGTAATCTACCCCTAGTTCATTGATTTTATCCATAATTGTTTGATTTTCCACATACTCGGCAATAGTTTTAATGCCCATGACGTGGGCGATTTTGGTAATAGCTTCCACCATGGCGATATCAATAGGATTATCGACAATATGCTTAATAAAATTGCCGTCTATTTTGAGATAATCAACCGGCAAGCTTTTCAGGTAAGCAAAGGAAGACATCCCGCTGCCGAAGTCGTCCAAGGCAAACTGGCAGCCTAGTTCCTTGAGTTGCCAAATCAAGCTGGCTGCCTTACTGAGATTACCGATCGCCACGGTTTCTGTAATTTCAAAACAAATTATTTGCGGCGGTATTTGATGGATGGAAAACTGTTCCTGAATAAACTCGATAAACTTTTCTTCGTTGAGGCTGTCCCCAGAAAGGTTGATTGAATAAAGGCTGGGATATTTGCCAAATGACGATTGCCTATCAGAAAGAGAGCAAGCAGGGAAGGTAACTATTTTATCGCTGCCTACCCCGGGGTTTTGGACTAATAAATTGGCCGTGAAAATTTTAGATAAATTGCTAAATAAAGTGCGAATTACCCAGCGGTCGATCGCGTGCATCAAATTGTAGCGTTCGGCCGCCGGAATAAACGCCATCGGCGACACCAACTCACCAGTTTCAAGCTGGAGGCGCAGGAGGATTTCGCAGTGGGTTCCGGTGTTTGGAGAGTTGAGCAAAGGTACGATCGGCTGAGAATACAAGCAAAAGCGATTCTCTTCTAAAGCTTGATGAATTTGCACTACCCACTCGGTTTCGCCGTGCTGTTTGATTAATTCTCGATCGCCGGCTTGATAAACCTGCACCCGGTTGCGACCTTTATTTTTAGCAGCGTAGCACGCCATATCGACCGCGCTCAAAATCGCAGATGTGGAGGCTGTTTTGGGATTGATTGCTACCAAACCGATACTGACGCCGATCGAAAAAGTTTTGTCCTGCCACCCAAACCGGAATCCCTGAATGCTTCGCAGCAGGGTTTCAGCAACATTCAATCCTCGTTCGACGGGACAACTATACAGGAGTACAGCAAATTCATCGCCGCCCAGACGCGCCAAAATATCGGTTTTGCGGATATTGCTTTTAAATAGCTGGCTGACTTGGCGCAGCAGTTCGTCCCCTGCAGCATGACCGCAGGTGTCGTTAACTATTTTGAAGCGATCGAGATCCAGGTAAAGCATCACGTGTTCTTGCCCGTAACCTTGAGCGCCGTGTAGGGCGTGCTCTAGCTGGTACTCAAATTCCCGGCGGTTGACTAATTGCGTCAGGGGGTCATGAGTTGCCTGCCAGGTGAGTTGCCGCGCTTGAGTTCGCACTTGCGTGACATCTCGGAACACAACGACGGCCCCGACAATTTCGCCGCTGCTAGCGTGGATGGGGGCGAGGCAGTGGTCGATCGCAAATTCGGTGTTGTTGCGGTCAATCAGCAAGCTGTTGTGTCCTTGGTCAACAATCCGACCTTCGCACAAAGCGATTTCGGCGATATTTTCGGTGGGGCGCCTGGTAGTTTCGTCAACTATTCTCAGCACGCTGGCGAGGGGCAAACCTTTAGCTTCCAATGTAGACCAACCCGTAAGTGTTTCGGCAACTGGATTCAGGGTGGAAATGCAGCCGTCGGCGTCAGTAGTGATGACGCCATCGCCGATCGATTGTAGAGTAACCTGAGCGAGTTCTTTTTCTTCAAAAAATGCTTGTTCCATGCGCTTGCGATCGGTAATATCTCGCTGCACCGACACCCAGTGGGTAACGTTTCCGGAGGTGTCGGCAATGGGTACGCTGTTGAGTTCCACCCAATATGTTGAACCGTCTTTGCGGTAGTTAATCAATTCCAGGCGTAGGGGTTCTCGGCGAGAGAAAGTACGGCGAATTTTAGCGACTTGGGTTGGATCGCTTTCTGGGCCGCGCAAGCAACTGGGGGTTTTCCCGATGATTTCTTCGGGTAGGTAGCCCGTCATTTGGGTAAAAGCTTCGTTGGCATAGATGATGGTGGGGTCGGAGATATCGCTGTCTCCGGCATCCATAATCACGATTGCGTCGTTAGCGTTCACTACAGCAGATTCTAAAAGGTGAAGCCTGGCCTCGGCCCGCACGCGGGTAGCAATTTCGCTTTCTAGTCTGGCGTTAGTCAAGCTGAGCGATGCGATCGCTTTTTGCAATTCCTTAGTCCTTTCTGCCACTGCATCGTGCAGAACATCGATCGCCCCGGACATTTCCATCGGGTCAAGTACGCGGAGTATGTTGGTTTGAGTAACTATTCCCAGGAGTTCTCCCTGTTCCCCCGTTACTACTAACCTGCGGACTAAACGCTGGTGCATTTCCTGATGAGCTACCCACAGCGAGTCTTCTTGCTTGAGGCTAAATAAGGGGGTGCTCATCACAGTTTGGGCGATCGTTTTCGACAAATCTATATCTAAAGCTTGAAATTCGACAATATCCCGTTCTGTGACTATACCTACTGGAATGGGGAACGGTAAATTTCTCGATAATTCTGTTGATTCAGTAATTACTACGCAGCTAACGCGGTGCTGCGCCATCAACTCGGCTAAACTCCTAACTGACGCAAAGCGAGGTGCTTGAATGACTTGTGCGGTCATTACTTCTTTCACGCGGCGCATTTTTAAGATATTTGCCGGTTTCAGCATGGCTTGGCGAATGCTTTCCGGGGTAATTACTCCTAAGAGTTGACCTTCACTATCCAATATTGGTAAATGCTTAGTTCTTCGTTGCCCCAGCAGAATTAGGGCGCTGAAAATGTCTTGAGTCTCGGATTTTGTGAGAGTTGCAGCAGGCTGCCTCATTACTTCTGCAATGGTGATACCTTTTAAGTTTTTGCCCGAGGCAATCAAATCGACAAGATCCCTTTCTGTGAAGATTCCTTGCAATTGAGAATGTGGAGCAGAGTGCGAGGATAATTTTTCTAGGGATTCTTCCACGACAAAGACGCAGATACCTGTCGCGTCTCTAAATGCGCTTGAGGTGGGGGGATTTGCTATTTCTGTTAGTGGCTGATAGATATCGGTTGGTGGAATGTCTGGGTTTAGAGAGCAAGTTCCGCGCCGTTGACCCATCAGGGTAATTACTTCTGCTAGTGGGGTATCGGGTGCAACTGTCAAGGGATAGCGGTCAATTACTTGAGCTAAGGTTGGGAGATACTTGGATGAATCGTTTTTGAGCATATTTAATTGAGTTTTGCGATCGCGTGGACTCTGCGACATTCCAAAAAAGTGCTGCTTTCCAAGCACTAGGTGGATTTTTACGGCGCTGCTGAGACCTAATTAAAATTTATTGTTAAAAATGCAGCCGAGATTGGACTGGGGATCAAGCCAGTGACTGCTTTTCCTCTACCTATAAAGGTATAAGCTTATCTTTATTTTAAATTAATTTTTCAGTCTCGTGACACTTTTATTAAAAACAAAGTATTTTATGTAAACTTTTTGCGATAGGATCATCCCTAAAATCATCCCTCGTATTGCGAATCATCTCCATCTTCAGAAAGACGCATCTGTTGCCTATCCTAGGTAACCTAGAAAAGGTTACTACAAAAAGGCACTGTATTAAGTTCGGCAGTGTTAAGTTTTGCGAAATTATGTTTTGCGAGCTTGTCGAGACCATCTATGCGTTGTTGAGGGGAATCGATATCACAGCCCATCTGTGAATTAGATCGCAGCTTCCGAAAACAACCGTGGTAAGATTGTAGATATCAAGACAAGAAGTTAAATACAGAGTCAGGTGAGGAAAAGGGATTATGAAACGCAATCTATTAGCCGCTACTTTTTTAATTACTCCCCTACTGTTGGCCGGTCCGGCTCGCGCTGAAAATCCCGCTCACGTCCAACAGTTATTGTCAACCGGGCAATGTTTTAAGTGCGACTTGTCAGGAGCAGATTTAACGGGAGCTCATTTAATTGGTGCTGATTTGAGAGAAGCAAATTTACGAGGAGCAAACCTATCTAGTGCCAACCTCGAAGGTGCTGACTTGACGGGTGCTAACTTGACGAGTGCTAACTTAACCCAAGTTTTCCTGACTAATGCCAGTTTAAATGACGCAGACCTCGATCGGGCAGATCTGACCGCAGCCATCATTAACACCGCTGACGTATCCGGCGCATCGATGGAAGATATGACGATCACAGATGCGAAAATCTACAATACCCAAATCGGCATCGGCGGCAGCTACGACCAGTAAACTCATTAAAAGAATGGAAAACACCAATTTTGAGGTTATAAACCCGGTTTCTCTCCAGAAACCGGGTTTTTAGTCTTTTTGTAGGCTGCCCCGGAGCCTCACATTTTATGTCGTATTTCAAGCGAACAATTTGACGCACCCTACTACGACCGCTAAAAACCCAAATCAACCGCAATTCGGTGCGCGCAAGCAAACCCAGAAAATGCCACGGCATTTAAACCCTGTCCGGGAAACGTACTGTCGCCCACACAATACAAACCAGGCATAGAAGTTCGATTAAACGGCATTCCCAGCAAACCCATTAGCTTCTGTCGCGGAATCGGCCCGTAAGTTCCGTCTTCGCGCCCCAAAAAGCGGCGGTGAGAGCGCGCTGTTCCAACTTCCATATAATCCAAACCGGCATCTAAACCGGGAAAAATCTTTTCTAATCTTTCAATAATTCTCCCTCCCGCCTCTTCCTTTTTCTCCTCGTATTCCTGCTGTGAAAGTCCTTCCCACTCTTCCATCCAACTCGAAGTAAAAGCGTGAACGATGTGATATCCTGCGGGAGCTAAATCCGGGTCGAGCACGGTCGGGATTGACACCAAAACAGTTCCCTCCGGCGCTTCCATTTTGTCCCAATCTTCTAACAAAATGTGGTGGCAGGCACTACCCGCAGGGATTACGCTTGCTTCCACTCCCAAATGCAAACTCAAGAAACTGGGGGCTTTTTGATAGCGCTGCTGCCATTTCTTCTCGCTAGCGGGCATCTCTTCTGCAGGCAGCAACTTCTCGAAAGTATCCCATCGCGTGGCGTTAGAAACTATCCGCTTTGCCCGGTAAACTTCGCCGGTTGCTAGCTCGACTCCGACAGCGCGACCCTTTTCTGTAATAATTTTTTTCGCCTTAGCTTTGTATTGAATTTTCCCGCCGCATTTTTCTAATCCTTCGACTAATTTTTGGGCAATTTGACCGACTCCGCCTTTGGGATAATTTATGCCGCCGTAATGTCTGTCGGAAAATACCATGCCGGCGTTAATCATCGGCGTCAAGTCTGCAGGTACTACAGACCAGTAGTAGCATTCCATGTCGATAAATTTCAGCAAAGTAGGGTCTTTTATGTAGCGCCGCGCAATGTCGCCAGTATTTTGAGGCAGATATTTTACTAATCCCAAACAGGCTAAAGGATTCTGAAAAAAGACTCGGACGAGATATCCGGGTTCTTCTAGGGATAGCAATTCCATCCCGTTGAGGCAGTTAAAGACGTTCCAGCATTCGCCGTAAAATTTGTGGATTCCTTCGCGTTCGTGAGGGAACCTGTCTGTTAATTCTTGCAAGTATTTGTCATAAGGCTGGGGAACTTCAAGTTCCAAGCCGTCGGGTAAGTGATAGTGAAGCTGTACGGGGTCGGGAATAGTTTCTAGGGTGACGTTGACTGCTTTCAGGGCGCGGGTGAGGAGGTTGGTGGTGCCCCGCTGTCCGAAACCAAAAATCATGGAGGCGCCGACATCGAATCTGTAGCCTTCTCGATCGAAATATCCAGCGCTACCCCCCGGAATTGTATAGCTTTCTAGCACCAAAACTTTGGCTTTCTTCGCCGCTAGCTGGGTGGCCGTCACGAGTCCACCAATGCCGGAACCGATGACAATCACATCAAACTCTTGCTGTGTAGGGCGGGAGTTGGGAGAAAATAACTGGGATTGGGTAGGAGCTGACATTAGGTTAAAAATCTTAATATTTCTATGATTTTACAGTCGATCGCTCCCCAAGCAAGAAGTTCGGTAAGAGATTATGTAGCGGATGTAACGGATGTCAGGAAGACCGAAATTCGGCAATGCCCAATGCCCAATATCCAATCCCCAATGCCCGATGCCCGATGCCCGATGCCCCTGCTTAAAAAAAAAAATGCGGGAACAGTCTACCATTGCCGACTGCCCCCGTCTGCCGATCCTTTGAGAGGAGAACACTAAAAATCACTATAGCCTTGTTGCTAATTAATGTCAATACTATTGGAAAAATATTTCAATAAGCTGATGAAGGTC
The DNA here is from genome assembly GCF_036701945.1 of Microcoleus sp. MON1_C1. NCBI lineage: Bacteria > Bacillati > Cyanobacteriota > Cyanophyceae > Oscillatoriales > Microcoleaceae > Microcoleus > Microcoleus sp. MON1_C1. Next base: position 52,143 of record NZ_JAUBRO010000008.1, read on the forward strand.
GATCGGCGAATGGGTTCTAACTTAGATCTGGCACAATTCTCAAGAACAGGCTTTCGGCCCGGTTCGACAAAGAGTGAGTTTTCTTGTGGCGAGTAGGGTTGGACAGGAGAGACCGCCGGTGAAAGGCTTATTAACTTGAGGGGGCAACAAGGAAGCTAAAAATGTTGCTGGATAAGCATCATAGCCTTCAGGCCCTGCTGATAAAATGGCTGTTTATTGCCAACGGCAGCCATCATTTGCCTGGGGGGGTGACAAAAAGAGCTAAGAGCTAGACCTAATCTGAATTACAGCCCTCATCCCCCGTTGATAAAAGTGGCGCTTATTCAAGGTTAATTTCATTAACTCTTGAACTGCTCCGGTATATTTGTCCTTGTATGTAACCCATTGTTGGCTATCTAGACCGCTGCCAAAGGTACTCCGCCTCTGATACTTTCTTTTTGATTCTTTAGGACGAACAATAAGCTGAGGCGCATCTAAATTTGACAATCAAATTCGAGCAAATTCTTGTGGGGTAGGCGTCCCGCCCCCCAAAAATACAATTTAGATGCGTAACAGCTTATACTTTTTGACCGATTTCATTTTCACCGTTGTCCCTTGTATGATAGCATTACTATAAGCGAGTGCTATTAATCAAATGAGGGTCATCAGTCGCGTACCTTTTAAGCCTGTTCCCTCTAAATAATAACCTCGACTTTTATAATCTCGGAACATCTCTTCAATTCCCATGCGCTTTTGGTAGGCAGCGATCGCACTCGCTTAGAGAGCCTAAATTGGTCAGGATAAACCAACCCTCCTTAACCAATATGCCCCGATATTTTCTTTTCCATTTACCAGCTACATCAAATCCCCCTATCGGTTGAGTCTTTCTGACTTTGACTCCAGGGAAATAGAGAGAATTTCCGGGAACTAATCCTAGCTGCTTCAACGGCTGCCAGATTTGAGGTTCGGTTTCGATACCAAGAGAGCATTTAAGCCGAAACAAAAATATACACCTGCCTCCCTGAGCCACTTAGCCAGCTCGACCGAGCAAAATTCAGGCGTCTCCTAAAACCACTACTTTATAATCTTTCAAGAGCGGTAAAAGTTCTGCGATCGCATCCCAATGTTGCTGTCAAATTACTACTTCAAGGCTTGGGTAACAGCGATTAGGATAAAGGAATAGCTCTCTTCTCGCACACCAGGCTTACAATGAGTAGGTTTATACAGCCCCATTGGGTGCGATCGATGACAATTGATAAAGTCTGACCCACTTGGCAATAGGTGGTTAACCAATAAGTTATCAGGGGATACCAAATCTGGCGGAGGGTTAATTGAGGTAAATTCAAGAACCTTTGTAATTTCCGACGCCGGCAAAGGGCGGTAATCGGGTAGGGAAACCAGAGGGCTAATTGCTCCAACTTAACTTGTCTTTCCGATTGCAGCAGATTGAGTAGGATACTTAATACTAAAAACTGAGTACGAGTTAAGTGTTGTTGGAGAGGCGTCTGATAAAATAGAGGTAACATAATTTGTGATAAGTTGTCGGTACTTTGAACCGGCCTATTTTTTTTTACCACAAGTGGGTCAACGCCTTACCTTATCTAGCTTCTAACGGGGTGGTCACCCCCCCCAGTGGGGCAAGCTATAGGCAATAAAAAATTATGTTTGGCCGAACTTGAAAAACTAATCAATTGCTACGAGTGATTTTTTCTAACTTATTCAGCAAGCCCTAATTACTCCCAAAAAACAATCTCCTCTACTTTTGTTTCAACACCACCAAGGCAATATCATCAAAAACTTTTTGCTCGCCAATATGCCGCCGCACATCTTCAATTACGACTTGCCGAATTTCCTCTACCCCTAGGTGGTGATTTCTGGATATGACTTCGCACAGTCTCTCCAAACCGTAAAGTTTTCGATTAATATCGAAAGCTTCAGTAATCCCATCGGTATAAAGCACCACTACATCTCCCGGATTCAGCAACACTTGAGTTTGGGCAACAAAATCAGCAATCTCCACATCCAAACCAATCGGGAAACCCAGAGATATTGTATCTATCCGCTCGACGCTGCTATCAGTACGCACCACTATTATCTCTTCATGTTGACCGCTGATATTGAGGATGCTATCTTGATACTCTAATAATGCCAATGTCATATTTTTTCCAGAATTCATCCGCTGGAGATTGCCGTAAAGGGTTCGATTGAGCACATCCATAAACCTCACCGGGTCTGTTTCATTACTTTCTTGAAGCGTTCGGACAGCGGTTTGTGCCATAATCATTATCACACCACTTTCTAACCCGTGTCCCGTAACATCGCCGATGCTGAAATAGACTTTGCCCTTCTTAGATAGCACGTCGTAGTAGTCGCCACCCACTTCATCTGCTGGTTCCATAAAAACAGCAATTTCCAAGTCTTCAATTGCCTCCATTTCTGATGATTTTGGCAATACCATTTGTTGCAGTTGTCTCGCTACATCTAATTCGGCACTTAAGCGGATATTCTCTTTTTTCAAGCGTGAGTTGAGCGCAGTAATTTCTTCATAGGCAAGAGCGAGTTGGCGGTTGGAATCACCTAGTTGAGCCGTGCGCTGTTGCACTTTTTCTTCTAAACTTTGATAGAGGCGAGCATTTTCAATCGAAATAGCAGCTTGAGCAGATAATACTTTTAAAAGTTCCAATCTGTCGGCTGTAAATGCAGCCTCGGTTAAATTATTTTCTAAATAAAGAATGCCACGGCAAATTCCTTGATGTTGAATGGGGAGACACAGTAGCGATTTAGGATGACGCTGGATAATATAAGGCTCGGCAGCCCAATTAGCTTCCTTAGTTGCATCATTAATTACTAGAGTTTCAGCCGTGCGCCAAACATAATTAACGATTGATACCGGAATCTCTTGGCTGCTGTCAACTAAGATAGATTGCAAGTGACACTCGCTACCAAGCGATTGAGCGGTGATAAATAATTCACCCGATTGTTCTAAAATCAGAGCGCCGCCTGTTGCTCCTGCATTCTCCATCACGACGTTCATTAAAGTTGAGATTAACTGATCGAGATTAATTTCTCCAGATATGACTTGAGAGGCTTCGATGACTGTTGTTAAATCTAGAGCTGATGAAATACCTGTACCAGTGCTAGTTGTAACTTTTAGCGCGGCGATTTCATGAGTCGTCAGAGTTACTGTATCGCCCAATTGCGCGCCTGGATTTCTAGTAAAAATAGGGGCGAGTAATTGAGGATAGCGTTTTTCTAAATCTTCAATTTTTGCTTTAGCTCCCCAGCGAGAGTAAGCGTAATAAGCTGCTACAATGTAGGTTTGAGCAATGGTTTCTTTGCCCCAAGCTAAGTAAAATTTGGCGGCAAGTTCGTTGGCGATTGCTTCTTCATTGACGTACTCGTTTTCTTTGGCGATGGAAATAGCGCGATCGTAATCATCCATTGCTTCCACATTTTCACCCAGAACCCGATGCCGTTCTGCTTCCACCAGATAAGATTTATGCAAGTGATTCATCGGCGCGTGTTCAGCCCAGGTCTTGAGTTTTTGCTGATTGTGTGCTACTTTTTCTAAAATTAGCTCGCGATCGCTTGTGGATGAATCAGTCCAAATCGCTAGCTGTACCAGGGAGTCGTAGAAATGGAATAGGGGTACGCAAAGAAGAGCGATCGCGCTATCAATATATTCCTCTGCCTTGGCAGTATTTGCGATCGCTTGCGGCAATTCCTCAAATAGATAACAGAGCATCAGCTTGTTTAAATACAAATAGTGCAATCCGTTTCTGTCGTTGCCTTCTAAATGTTGCGATAGTAATTCTACTTCGTCATAAGCTTCACCCACTAAAAGGCAGGGATTTTCCGACTCACCTAATAAGTTAAGCACTGCCTGCCGAAAAATCTCATTATAATTAAACGAGGCAATTTGTTTTAGTTGTTTGAGGGCGTGACTGTAAGACGCCATTTCGCGTTCTAATTCAGTTAGTTCCGCCCCAGCAAAATATAAATGGTTACAGGCGTAACAGGCACTGTAAGCCGCAAATTCTAAATCTCCAGTTTCCAATCCAATTTGGTAACTCTCCAGCAAAGGTTTTAATGTTTTGCGGACTGGTTCTTTCCAATGGGCGACCATACCACCAAAAATAAAGAATGTTTTTGGCTTAATTTCCTTAACGTTGAACTCCGAAGCCACTGTTAAAGCTAAAAGACCAAATTGGTAACCCAATTCAATATCTCCCACGACGCCGCACATAATTAATCCATAGGTGGCATAAGCAAAAGCCGACCAAGCAGCATTGCCATATTGCAGAGATAAATTCACCCGATGGCACACCGTCAGCGGATACATTTGAGGCGCAGAAATATAGGTAGCAGAAGATAAACTTGAAAGAATTTGCATCGCTGCCAATTTTTCTGGGTCGGTCATCGCTGGCAAGTTAATCAAGTCCTCGATTGGGCGAGAACCCAAATTTTCTCTCGTTTCCACCATTGCTTGCTGAATATCTGATGGTTGGGTATTTTCTGGAAAATCTATCCCCAAAAGCTTCAGCACTTGTAGCCCCGTTCTCACGGCGTCTAAACCTCGGGTTTGCGCCATGTATGCTTGAATTTTGACTTCATAAACTTTCACTTTATCTAGCAAAGTTTTAGCTTCGTTCAAAACAAGTGCTGACCACACCTCCATCTGCTCGAAGTTACCCCCCAAATAGGCTGACTCAGTGGCTAATTCATACAGTGCCAGCGTTGGATCGTAATTCGTTTGCCAGCTATCTGCCGTTAGCAGTTTCATGCCTACAGCTAAATAACCGAGCGCGGCCGCATAAGCTGTAGAAGCTTTGGCTTTACGTCCCGCAACTAAATTTAACTGCACCAGTTCTTCTTGTTCTGTTTGACTGTCAATTAAATCGACGGCAATATTCAACTGGTTAACAAGATCAAAAATTTTCTCTTCCCGTTCTGTTTCGGGGGTATTTGCCAACAGCAGCCGTCCCATTTTCAGGTGAGTTGATTGTTTTTGGTCTTCGGGAATTAGAAAATAAGCCGCTTGCTGCACTCGATCGTGGAGAAATTTGTAAGGAACTGTCAGTTCTACATTCTCTTGACTCGTGATCGAGGAATCATCTTGGAAAAATTTGTAAACTTCGCTAATCGGAATAACTAGACCTTCTTGCAAAGCTTTCCATAAGTCAGCCGCTGTCTCGGCTTGGGATTTTTCGCGGACAATTGCTAGGGTAGCGAGGTCAAAAGTGTTGCCGATGCAAGCTGCTAATTTCAATACTGTTTGAGTATTTTCCGGCAGTTTCTGCAACTGTGTTGCCATAAACTCGACAACATCATCGCTGACGGAAATTGTCTTAACTTGTGCAATATCGCACTGCCAATAGTTGCAGCTAAAATCAAACGATATTAATCCATCTTCGTAAATCGATTTGAGGAATTGATTCGTAAAGAAAGGATTGCCTTTGGTTTTTACGAGTACCAGTTCTGTTAAAGAAATTGCTCGCTCGGGCGGACAACTCAGAGTATCGGCAATGAGGCAGTTTAAGGAAGGTTGGTCTAAAGGTGCTAAGGTAATTTGATTAACCGTCGCATTAGTTTCCTTAATTTCATCTAACGTCAGCATCAGTGGATGTGCGGGAGAAACTTCGCTGTCTCGATAAGCTCCTATTAGCAACAGACAACGGGTATCCCCATCGCTTAAAAGCAATTGCATCAACTTCAAAGAAGCTGAATCTGCCCACTGTAAATCATCTAAGAAAATCACTAAAGGATGTTCTTGAGTCGCGAAGACTCGGATAAACTTTTGAAACAGCAAATTGAAGCGATTTTGAGCCGCACTTCCTTCTAGTTCGGGGGCGGGTGGTTGCTTGCCAATCAGCAGTTCTAGTTCGGGGATTACCTCAATAATGACTTGGCCGTTTTCTCCTAAAGCGGCTAAGATTTTAGCTTTCCATTTCTGCACAACAGCCGCAGTTTCAGTCAGCAGTTGTCGCATTAAATTTTGCAGAGCTTGTACCCAGGCCCAAAAGGGAATATTGCGATTAAATTGGTCGAATTTTCCTTTAATAAAATAACCGCGTTGGCGGACAATGGGTTTGTGAACTTCATTGACAACGGCAGTTTTACCAATGCCGGAAAATCCTGCTACTAGCATGATTTCTGAATTGCCAGAACTGATGCGTTCAAATGCTGATAAAAGCGTTTCTACTTCTGTTTCTCTGCCGTAAAGTTTTTCTGGGATAACGAAGCGTTCGGAAATGTCCCTTTTTCCTAATTCAAAGGGTGCAATCTTACCGCTAGCTGCGTACTGTTCCAAACACTTTTCTAAATCGTATTTAATCCCAAAAGCTGTTTGATAGCGGTCTTCAGCGGTTTTTGCGATCAATTTCATTACGATGTCATTTAAAATTTGGGGGATGGCGGGATTTACTGCAATGGGGGGAATGGCTTGACGGGCAATATGACAGTGAACTAATTCCATCGAGTCTGTTGATCGAAAAGGCAACTGACCCGCTAGCATTTCGTAAAAAGTTACACCCAAAGAGTAAAAGTCTGTACGATAGTCAATCCCCCGATTCATGCGTCCTGTTTGTTCCGGGGAGATATAAGCGAGGGTTCCTTCTAACTGATTGGGGTTTTGAATTTCTTGGCTTTCTCTGGGTAAAAGCGAGGAAATGCTGAAGTCAATCAGTTTGACTTGTTTAGTTTGAGGGTTAATTAAAATATTCTGGGGTTTAATATCTTTATGAATAATTCGGCAGCGATAAAGTCCTTCTAACGTCGTGACAATTTGAAGAGCTATGTCAAAAAAGTTAGCGAGGTTATCGGTTATTTTTCCTGTTTTTTCAAGAACCGGGGAAGTCAGGTAGTTAGCCAGGGAAATGCCACCATAATCCTCCATTATCAGAGCAAAACCATTTCGATAGTTTTCCAAGCTTAAATGTTTGACAATTCCCGGAAAGTCGAGATTTTTGGCAATTGTGTATTGATTGCGGAACTGTACCAGTTCGGTGAATGTTGGATATTCCGACTGAAGCAGTTTGATGGCAACTGGTTGACTGTCTAACTCTTTAACCCCTAGGTAAACTTGGGTTCTGTTACCATTGTAAATTTGTTCGGTGATGTAATAGCCAGGAATTTTTAGAGTTGTCATTTTCACTCGATATTGGTGGTAATTTACAATTTTTAATTCTTGGCTTAGCGATCTACATCATACATCGACTTTACGGCTGTATCAGTATTGTATATTTGGCTACTTTTGAGCATAGATAGAAGAATGAATCTTGCAACTTAATTGAATTACATTAACCTTATCCTTTATTTAGTAAGTTTACAAATAAAATTGAGAGTCCCAATATTAAGTCTTATTGGGATTTATTATAATATATTAACTATTCATAAATTTCCTTGCTCGAACGAGGGGACTAATAACTTGTATGAGTAATATTGTTGGCACGCAGATAAATTAATGGGTGCGATTTAAAAATCAGTACAAGGCTCAAACTGAACGGGTATCTTCGGGGAGTTGTTGATGGATACAATTTTAGAGGTGTTCTTTCTACCACCGATGGCGATCGCGCGTTTGGGTAGCAGCGATACACCAATGGAAAATTTCACTTCGACAGAAGATCCCAGCATCTTTGGTGGCGATATGACCGTTATAGCCCCCCAAGTCAGCTTAGAAGTCAGAGAAGATGGCTCTCTGCGTTCTCAATAAGCACAGTTTTTTTCTCCATTTTTTTCAGGGGTGTGTTGCTTGAACAGCTTTTCCTGTCTAGCTTTTACCTTCCTTCTCGCCCCCTCAACTTATTAACAATGGTGCAAGATGTCAGTTCGAAGCGATGGCTGGTGCTTGTTGCAATAGTCCGGGATCTCGGCGGAGGTTTGAGCCTGTGACGGCAATCTTAAAAATAGTGCAAGATGTCGATTCTCAATCTCTGGCTTGTATGCGCCCTCAAGGATGTGATAAGTTGCACAGAGCGATCGATCGCCCGTTGGCGAAGCCCTCGAAGAAGATCGACCGCAGCATAAAATGCCTCAAACCTAGCAATCTCCCCAATTTTCTAATGTCCCTGCAACTGCGCGTTTACGTTCCCCCGCATCCATTAATTAAACACTGGCTGGCTGTTGCCCGCGACGCCGCCACCCCCTCGGTACTTTTTCGTTCTGCAATGACAGAATTGGGAAGGTGGCTGGCTTACGAGGCAATTCGAGAGTGGCTGCCGACAGTGGAAACGACGGTGCAGACCCCTGTGGGCGAATGTCCGGCGACTTTTATCAACCCGGAAGCTCCGTTAGTTGTGGTACCGATTTTGCGGGCGGGTTTGGCACTGCTCGAAGGAATTCAGACGGTTGTACCGCTGGCTTCGGTTTACCACCTCGGCATGGCAAGAAATGAGGAGACGCTGCAACCGACTTGTTATTTGAACAAATTGCCGGCACAGTTTAACCCGGAAACGCGGGTGATAATTAGCGAGCCGATGCTGGCGACTGGCGGCACGATTATAGCGACAATGCAGGAATTGACGAAGCGGGGAATTGACCCGAGCTTGATTCGGATTATCTCTGTGGTGGCTGCTCCTCCGGCTTTGAAGAGGCTGAGTGCAGAGTACCCGAGTTTGATGATTTACACGGCAACGATCGACGAAATAGTCAACGAACAAGGCTTTATTGTACCTGGTTTGGGAGATGCGGGCGATCGAACTTACGGCACATGAACAAGTCAGTCAGTCAATTTTAGATTTTAGATTTTAGATTTTAGATTGACTCGACAGATAAATCTGGGGGCTTGTATCCCTTTGTGGGTGCGGTGAGTGGTTCCAGGAATCAGTTGCTGAAATCTCGGGGGAAAAAGATGACCCTGGTTTGGTAAAAGCAGGCACAGAGAGAGTTAGAATCAAAAGTACAAGTCAAAAATAAATAGCTTTTAGCACTCATTGCCCGTGAAACTTGATTCTGTTCCGCCAAGCTTGTCTGCTTCTGACTCAGTAAACCTCAATTATGATTTGCCACAACAGGTACAACTACAAATAAAAGAGGTTACTGATATTTGTGCTGCTTTAACCCCGGAGCCCGCTGAACTCTCAGGGACTGTAAATCCCGATATTTGTCAGGAACAAAAGAAACTGAAGTCGAAGCACTGGGCAGTTTTTGCTTCGACTTTTGCAACTATTTTTTTAGCTGAAATAGGAGACAAAACTCAGCTTGCGATTTTGCTAATGACGGCTGAATCCCGAAATCCTTGGATCGTGTTTGCGGGTGCGGGTTCGGCTTTGATAGCAACCAGTTTGCTGGGGGTTTTGCTGGGAAGGTGGCTGGCTAGTCGGATTGCTCCGAGAACTTTGGAGAGAGCAGCCGGAGTGATTTTGCTGGGGATTTCGGCGATTCTACTGTGGGAAGTGCTGGGTTAATTGTCTGCCTGTCGGTAAGTCGTTGATTTCTACAATAGCTAACTAAGAACTAAAAAAACATGGACTGGCAACTTTTGGGAATCAGTTTTATTACAGTGTTTTTGTCAGAATTGGGAGACAAAAGTCAATTAGCTGTTATCGCCCTGGGCAGTAGTTGTAACTCGCCGCGGGCTGTATTTTTCGGTACGGCGTCGGCGCTGCTGCTGGCGAGTTTGATCGGGGTGGCGATCGGCTTCAGCACCGCAGAGGTGTTGCCGGAACGACTGGTAAAGGGACTCGCAGCGATCGGATTTGCGGTGATGGGCTTGCGTTTGCTGTGGCCAAAAACAGATTTACCGGAAGCATCCGAGTAGGGCGTGCCATCGGTCGATTTTAGATTTTAGATTTTAGATTTTAGATTTACTCCACAGATGAATCTGGGAGTTTGAACAAGAGTCTAAAATTTTGAGTTCTCCACAACAGGAGTCGTTGGCAAGTATCCGTTTTTGGGCGGGTCAGGAAGCTTGACAGTATAGTTATATCAAATCTGTTAGCATCGGAATTATTCCTATCTCTCTTCTCGACCTCTGCGTGAATTAGCGTCAATCCATTGTCATCTGCGGTTAATACATTCTCTTTTTTTAACCGCCGATGAGGACAGATTTACACAGATTAACGCAGATGACTTCTATCAATTCCGGTTGCACCCTCAGTGATTTTTGACTGTTGACTGGATTTTACGCCTGACGATGCTAACAGATTTCATATTATGGGATAAATGTTTGATTGATAGGGAAACCGCACATGCAACGCAGGTGCATTTCAAGCCTAGTTTACGATCGCGTTAAAATTTTAAAAATTAGCGGGGGGCGTGAATTCACGCCCCCCGCTGCTGGTTGAGTTTTTTTTCTGCACTCAACATCTGAGTCTCGTGTCGATTAAACTTGGTTTTGGTAGCACCAGCCCAGCAGCGTACCGGCGACACCCAACTTCAGCGCTTCCAATGCAAAATAGCCTTGGTGCAGTAGATTCATCCCGGCGGGCACTTCTGCTGTCTCACCGAACAGATTTAGCTGGATTCCTAGGGCACTCATTTGGGGTGTCAGGCCGTAGGTGTCAATCAGGGCGATCGCCAGAAGTACCAATGATAATAAAATTGCTGTGCGGCTGCGCTTGCCGAAGTCACCGACTAAATTGCTCAAAACCATCAAACCCGTTGCCACCAGGCCCGAACAGATTAACTCAACCCGGTTGAATCCCCAGAACATTAAATTCCCAGCCGTTGTAAACTCGGGAGATGTCATCATGCCAGATACGTAGAGACTGGGCATAATGACTAGATCCAAAATCAGGCTAACGCTGAGCCAAAAAATTAGGGCCACCATGACAATTGCTTGCCAGCGCGGTTTGATTGATTCCACTCTTGATGTTGTAATAGCTGTCATATAATTCGACCCTCTAAAATTTTCTTCTGCCTTTTCTAGAGTTTAACTAACTTTTTTCTAAAATTCTGTTAAGTATTTTTAAATTAATGGTAACTTTTGTGTAACATACCCTGAAGAATTGTTAAGCTCACTTATGTTTGTCATCACTTCGGTTAACTAATACTAATTCGGAAAAAGTACGGAATAAATTAATAATTACTCACAGGACTTATGCACTGCGGCCAAAGACATCTGTTGTTGACCCTGATTAAACACCGTAACGTATTTTTTTTATAAAAAACCCGGTTTCTGCGTCCAGAAATAACTCCTAATTCAACTGTATATGCCTAAATTTCAATTATCCTCTTGGTTGCCCCGTCTCCCCCCTCAAGTCTGGATTCTTGCTGCCGGCAGATTCCTCTCCCAAAGTGGCACCGGTTTTACTTTATTTTACGCGCCGATATTTTTTGTCGATCGCGTCGGTTTATCTGCTACTGCTGTTGGGATTGGTTTGGGTAGCGGTTCTGTTTCGGGAATATTCGGCAGAATTTTGGGCGGTTCTTTTTGCGATTCAAAATTTTGGGGAAGGCGGCGAACTTTATTGCTGGCGGCAGTTATTTGTGCTGTGGCTTCTTTTGTACTGGCGGCGACTAATGATTTCGTTGGCTTAATTGCGGGCAATTTACTGATGGGTTTTGGGGTGGGTTTGTATTGGCCTCCAACCGAGACGATGGTGGCGGATTTAACGGAGGGTGAACAGCGACAGGAGGCTTTTGCTTTGACGCGACTTGCTGATAATTTGGGTTTGCAAGTTGGGATTATTTTGGGCGGTTTGTTGATTGAGTTAACGGGGAACTATCGATCGCTCTTTATTATTGATGGTATCTCGTTTTTAGTGCTGTTTGCGGTGGTGGCGATCGCGATCGCCGAAACCTACAAACCAGCTAATCCTGGGGAGAGAGGAAAAAAAAATCGGGAAAATGGTTGGATGGTGGCGCTGAGCGATCGCAGTCTTCTAGTTTATGCTTTAGTAAATACCCTGTTCACATTATATATTTCCCAAATCCAAACCACAATGCCGCTCTACTTTAGCAAGTTTGTCGCGGTGGGGACGGAAAAAGGTTTTTCAACAGGTACAATTACCGTTTTGTTTGCTTTTAGCACGTTTTTAACTGTGGCTTTGCAACTGCCGGTTGTTAAAGCTTTGAGGCCATTTTCCCATCCAAAAGCTTTGATGATTTCTGCGCTGCTGTGGGGAATGGGATTTATTGCGATCGGCTTGACGGGAATGGCTGCAACTGCCAATCTATTGTTAGCTGTTTTAGGCTTGAGTTTTTTGTCGGTTGCGACTGTTGCTTATACGCCTTTTGCTTCTGCTTTGGTGGTGGATTTAGCGCCAGAGTCTTTACGCGGCGTGTATTTGGCGGTTAATTCTCAGTGTTGGGCGATCGGCTATTTAATCGGGCCGCCGCTGGGCGGTTTGGCTTTGGATAGAGGTAAATGGGCGGCGGATAATTTTTGGTTGGGTTTGGCTTTGAGTGTCGGCGCGGCTATTTTTATTTTGCAAAAGCTCGATCGAATGTTGAAAAGTAGAATCTAATATTCAGTTGTTCGTTTAGGACTAAGACCAAAAAAAACCGGTTTCTGCGTCAATATCTCTCGGTTCGATACCACGATTTTTCAGAGAAACCGGGTTTGTGACCCCGCGTGCGTCCAAGACTGTAGTTGTTAGCATTAACAGTCAACAGTCAACAGTTAACCGTCAACTAACTAATTTATTTTCGTCGATCGCCCAATTTGCGGTAAACTGCTCTTAAATCAACTTGATGGTGAGCCAAAGCAACCAAAGCGTGATAAAATAAATCCGCAACTTCCCCAGCAATCCCCTCTTTGTCGTCATCTTTGCAAGCCATCACAACTTCCGCCGACTCTTCGCCAATTTTCTTGAGAATCTTGTTGTCGCCGCCCTCGAACAACTTGCAAGTATAAGAACTTTCGTTAGGATGGTCGCGGCGATCGCAAATTACCGCAAATAATTGAGATAACATATCCCCTGGCGGCGGTGAAATTTCCCCATCAACTTGGTGAAAACAACTTCTTTCTCCCGTGTGACAAGCAATATCTCCGACTTGTTCGACAGTCACCAGCAAAGCATCGCTATCGCAGTCGTAACGCAGCCCTTTGACATTTTGAACGTGTCCCGAAGTCGCGCCTTTTGGCCACAATTCGCAACGAGAACGACTCCAGAACCAAGTTTGCCCGGTAGAGAGCGTTTTTTGCAGCGACTCGCGATTCATCCAGGCCATCATTAACACCGTACCGTCCAAATAATCTTGGACGATCGCAGGCACTAAACCGCGATCGTCGTAACGAATCTTTTCAATTGGGATCGATCGGCTCAAACTCGATAAATCAGTAGTAGACATAATTTTATTTCAACTTTGTAATATAGATTAACGCTTTCCTGTCGGAGATTGTTTTTTTATTAACCGCAGAGAACGCAGAGGACGCAGAGGAAGAGAAGAGAGAAGATTGAGCAAGGGGTGGGTAAATTGTCAAGAACTCTTTTACAAAAAATTACACTTTAGGGCGATCGATGCGGGTGCTACAAAGCCTGAAAAACCCAAGCTACTATTGCTACTCATTGGTTTGTACCTTAAAATCTATTAACATAGTTTCCTTGAATCGACCTAACCATTATCCTGAAGTCGCTATAAAAGTATCCTACCAACAACAGACCTTCACTAAGGAGAAAACATTGGTTTCCACAACCTTGAAAACGACCAAATCCGAAGAAATTTTCGCCGCCGCCCAGAAGTTGATGCCAGGTGGCGTCAGTTCCCCCGTGCGCGCCTTCAAATCCGTAGGCGGACAGCCCATCGTCTTTGACAGGGTAAAAGGAGCCTACATTTGGGACGTTGACGAAAACCAATACATTGACTATGTAGGCACTTGGGGCCCCGCCATCTGCGGCCACGCCCACCCGGAAGTCATCAAAGCCCTGCACGAATCTTTAGAAAAAGGTACGAGTTTCGGCGCACCATCGGTGTTGGAAAACGTACTGGCCGAAATGGTCATCGATGCCGTTCCCAGCATTGAAATGGTGCGATTTGTCAACTCTGGCACCGAAGCCTGTATGGCCGTTTTGCGGCTGATGCGAGCTTTCACCGGACGCGATAAACTGATTAAATTTGAAGGCTGCTATCACGGACACGCCGATATGTTCTTGGTAAAAGCCGGTTCCGGCGTTGCAACTCTGGGCCTTCCCGACTCTCCGGGCGTCCCGAAATCCACTACTGCCAATACCCTCAACGCTCCCTACAATGACTTAGAAGCAGTCAAAGCTTTATTTGCCGAAAATCCCGGCGAAATAGCAGGCGTAATTCTCGAACCAGTGGTGGGGAATGCCGGTTTTATTACCCCGGATGCAGGTTTTCTCGAAGGTTTGCGGGAAATTACTAAAGATAACGGTGCTTTGTTAGTTTTTGATGAAGTAATGACCGGTTTCCGCATCGCCTACGGCGGAGCTCAGGAAAGATTCGGTGTCACCCCGGATTTGACTACTTTGGGTAAAGTTATCGGTGGCGGTTTGCCGGTGGGAGCTTACGGGGGAAGGCGGGATATTATGGGGATGGTGGCTCCTGCTGGGCCGATGTATCAAGCGGGTACGCTTTCGGGAAATCCTTTGGCGATGACTGCTGGGATTAAGACTTTGGAATTGCTGCAAAAACCCGGCACTTACGAACAGTTGGATAAGATTACCAAAAAACTGTCCGACGGATTGCTAAAAATTGCTAAGGAAACCGGACACGCGGTTTGGGGTGGGCAAATTAGCGGGATGTTTGGCTTGTTTTTTGCGGCTGGCCCGGTTCACAATTACGAGGATGCGAAGAAGTCGGATTTGACGAAGTTCAGCCGCTTTCACCGGGGAATGTTGGAACACGGAATTTACCTGGCTCCTTCGCAGTTTGAGGCGGGATTTACTTCTTTGGCTCATACTGACGAAGATGTCGATCGAACTTTGGCAGCAGCGCGTGAAGTGATGGCAAGTATTTAACGTGTGTAGTAAGGATGTTCGTCCTTAAAACTCAGGAATAAATAATTAAAGTCCTTGCTGTTTGTTGGCAGTAAGGACTTTAATTTTTAACTGCTTTATAAAATAAAGTCCTGAATCGTAGAGACTATTCTGGACTACCTTTTAATCAGGCTTACAGGCTTTTTTTAGTAAATTTTCACCGGGTAATTCCTGTTTAATGGTGTGAGGGAATTACAAATTAGTAATTATAGGAACTCTCTACTTTACCGTAGCAATCCCTAACTTAGCTCCCTTAATTCGGCGTAATCGATCCATAACTTCCACAACATTTCCGTGATTGACGCTTTTATCCGCATTCAGCACAATTAATGAGTTCGGATTTGACCCCATTACCTGTCGCACTGTACTCTCAATCTGCTCTAAGTTGACTGACTTTTTATCAACCATTAATTTTCCCTGAGCATCAATGGTGACGGTAATTTTAGCAGGCGAGTCCTGAACTTGAGAGGTTGCTGCTTTCGGTAAATTTACGGGTAGACCCTCGGATTTGGATAAAGACAAAGAGGAAACAATGAAAAACGTCAATATGGCGAAGGTTACATCAATCAGTGGCACGATGTTGATCTGGGGAATACTATCAGGTTCATCGGGTAGGCGCATAGTTAGATTCTCTTGGTAGTTTTTCGTAGTGGTGACGGTACAATAGCTCTAGCTGGCCTCCGGCTTCCTGCATAAAAGCTATCTGCTGTAAGTAAAACCCACGAAACATATTAGCAAATACGAGCGTAAAGATTGCCACTACTAACCCCATTGCCGTAGAAACGAGGGCTTCGCTAATCCCCCCGGTAACGCCCGCGGCATTGGTGCCTGCAGCATCTCCCAGTTTGAGGGAGTCAAAGGTGGTAATTAAGCCCAAAACTGTTCCGAGCAACCCAAATAGCGGGGAGAGGGTGATAATGGTGTCAAATATTGTATTGAATCGCTTCAAAACGGGGATTTCTGCCTGAGCTGCACTCTCTAAGACCAAACGAAATTCTTCGATGTTGGGCGAGTCTAATTCTAATGCTTCCAAAAAAATTCTGGCTAACGGCAAATCAGCGTTTACTTGTAACTTTTTGATGGCGGAATCCGGGTTTTGACCGTAAAGTCTTAGCACTTCCCGCACGACCCGCCGCTGTCGCCGATTCACTTTAAACCAAAAGACAAGACGCTCTAAAATCAGTGCGACTGCTGCGATTGACGAGGCAAGCAGCGGCCAAGAAACAATGCCCCCAGCGCGAAAAATGTAAATGAAATTATCCATTAGTTTGTATTCTCGTTAGCTGTGTTGAGTGATCGCAAGCTGCCTAATGGTGCAATTAGCCCGATCGAAGGCTGGTAGAGTTTCTGCGTCAAGTCGGCACAAGTGATTCAGACTGCGAATTGTTTCACTCAAAGGCGATCGCGCGATCGCACAAACGCATTACCTGTATGTGACTATCTTCGTCTTTACCCAAAATGCTTCTACTGCGATCTCGACCGATTTTTCTCCCAGTGCTTGCTTGCTAAAGATTTGCCTTAGGACTTGACAATAATCTTCAATAATTTAAAAGATTCTCAACTAGGTTTCCACAAATATCAGTGTTTGTCAAGCCATCATTTACAATATTAAATAATATTTTCTTATTTAAAATAAGTTTATTAATTTTTAGTGCTTATGTAAAATCACCTGTGAAAAGCTTGAGAATGTTGAAATTTGTTGGTAGATTACGGGCTACAGTATTGCATTTAAGGCATTTTGAAACCTTGCCCTGCCAGAATCAGAAAATTGACAGCACCCACGAGAGCGACGTAGGCGCACCCAAAGGAAATGCTGATTGGTAGCGTCTACTTGCTCTATCCAAATAAAATAATGAAAATTAATTGCAAGAGTCTTGAACAGGGTGACAGTCTTCTTATAGGATGGGTAGGTTCATCAGTGATAGCAAGCTCAACCCGCAGTTGGTAGCTTGTTTCGGGTTATGTGGGGGAGCCAGCGAGGACGTTGCCAACCCATCCATCAAGGAGATTCGTAAGGCATGAGTTTTTCAAATATTTCGGCGACGCAAAGAGAACAACAAGAAGAAGCTCTCAAAAAAGTTCTGGCGATCAGTCTATTAGCCTCAAGCTTACTGCACGGTGTCGCGCTGCCGTTGAGCCTCAACTTGGTCGAACCTGCTGAATTTGCAGAGGAACCCATTGAAGTTGTTGTGCTTGATGAGCCCAAAGTAGAGGAAACCCAGCCAGAGCCAGTTATTCCAGAAAAGGTATCTCCCCCACCTGAGACGTTCAAACCAGAACCGCCACCAGAGCCAACTCCCGCAGAGGAGCCACCCGTAGCGGTAACGCCACCGCCGATTCCAGAGGAGCAGCCGGTAGCGGTAACGCCCCCGCCGATTCCAGAGGAGCCACCCGTAGCGGTAACGCCCCCGCCGATTCCAGAGGAGCCACCCGTAGCGGTAACGCCACCGCCAATTCCAGAGGAGCCACCCGTAGCGGTAACGCCACCGCCGATTAAGGAGCCACCCGTAGCGGTAACGCCACCGCCGATTAAGGAGCCACCCGTAGCGGTAACGCCACCACCAGAGATTAAGAAAGAGCTGCCCTTAACGGAAACTCCGCCACCAACTCCTATCGAGCCTTCCCCCCCACCTCAACAGGATTTCAATTCCCCAGAAACTCCTAAAACCCCGATCGCCCAGGAACCCGAAACCCCTTCGCCCGATCCTCCAAAAAGCGAACCACCCGTTACCGCCTCCCGCCCCAAGGGTGCTGGAAGTTCCACAGACTTTACAAAAGATGCTGCAAATCCCAACTCCTCCGACAGCCCCGAAAAAAATAACCCGCTCTCACCATCTGCTTCAGCCGGTAGCGGGGAACCTTCCTCAGAGCCATTAAATCCTTCTTCCGGGCCCATACAGCGATCGCCCGGGGCTGGGTCGCCAGTCACAGCTACTAGACCAGGAGGCGGTGGCAATTCTGGAAATGCGATCGGAGGTTTAGGAAACCTTGCCTCTGGTGGCCCCGGAGGCGGAAGCCCTGGAGGTGGAAGCCCTGGAGGAAGTGCCTCGAACTCACCATCTGGCGCCAGCGAAAATGGCGACCTACCTTCCTCAGAGCCATTTGGGGATGGTTCGGGGCGATTGGGAAGATCGGCGACGGCTGGCTTACCAGGTTCTGGAGGCGGAGGCCCTGGAGGCGGAGGCTCTGGAAGCGGAGGCTCTGGAAGCGGAGGCCCTGGAGGCGGAGGTTCTGGAGGCGGAGGTTCTGGAGGCGGAGGTCGTGGAGGCGGAGGCTCTGGAAGCGGTTCGGGGTCAGGGCAAAAACCGACAAATCCAGGAAGAGGGGGGAGTCCTTCGCGCGCTCCCGGCACGCCTGGGGGCACTTGCATTAGTGGCTGCGGTAAACCTAACTATCCGAGCGCAGCCAGAGAAGAAGGGCGCCAAGGCCAAGTGGAACTCATTTGTGACATTGACCCCAACGGTAAGACAGTCAACATCAAGATCTTGACTCCTAGCAAATACAACGACTTGAATCGCGCAGCGATGAAAACAGTAGAAGAAAGGAAATATGCCCCATCAGAGAGTGGCATTCAAGGAGAAAGAATAACCATTACCTTCCTGCTCACTGACTAGGGATTTTTTTGAGACTCTAGCAATTTGGCTGGAAATTCTATAGCACCGTCCAAGGAATAGTAAAAGGAATAGCAAAGTTAAAAGTTGAATTTTTTGTGAATTATGAATTTGGGAATGTCGTCAGCAATATTAAGTAAACTTCAGCGAGTTGGACTCGCTCTATTACTTGGTTCCAACTTGGGAATTGCTTTGTTGTTTGCCAACCCTCACAGCGCAATGGCAGGAGTAATTACTTTACCCGATGGCGGACGTTGCGAGGGAGAATTGAGTGAGGGAAAACTCAGCGGCCCCGGCAGTTGTCAATATGCCAACGGCGATCGCTACGAAGGCCAATTTCTCAACGGCAAACCTCACGGTCAAGGCATCTATACTTTTAAAGAAGAAGGTCGATACCAAGGAGAATTTGCCGATGGTGAATTCAACGGTCAAGGTGTCCGCGAATTTGCTAACGGCAAGCGCTACGAAGGCTCTTTTACCAATGGTTCTCCCAGCGGTCGCGGGGCTTTTACGTTCAGTAATGGCACTCGTTGCGAAGGAGATATTAAAGAAGGAAAAGTTAACGGCAAAGGCGTCTGTCAATATGCTAATAAGAACCGCTACGAAGGAGAGTTGCTGAATAATGTGCCTCACGGGCAGGGAATTTATACCTTTGCTGAAGGAGGCCGTTATGAGGGGCAATTTAGGGAAGGGCAATTTCACGGTGCCTCCTCTGGTAGCCCTGGAGGAAGTGCATCGAACTCATCACCCGGTGGAGGTGGAAATGGCGGCGGCGGTTCCTCAGAACCATTTGGCAGCGGTTCGGGGTCGGTACCAAAACCGACCAATCCAGCAAGAGAGGGGAGCCCTTCGCGCCCGAAAGGCCCGCCTCCCGCCACTTGCATTAGCTGCGGTGGATCTGAAGATCCGAGCTCCGCCAGCACACCACCGCGGGAAGGCAGAGTGGAACTCATTTGTGACATTGACCCCAACGGTAAGACATTCAACATCAAGATTTTGACTCCGAGCCAGCACGACGAGTTCAATCGCGCAGCGATTAAAATAGTACAAGAAAGGAAATATACCCCATCAAAGAGTGGCATTCAAGGAGAAAGAATAGTCATTATCTTCCGGCTCACTGACTAGGGATTTTTTTGAGACTCTAGCAATTGGGCTGGGAATTCTATAGCACCGTCCAAGGAATAGCAAAGTTAAAAGTTGAATTTTTTGTGAATTATGAATTTGGGAATGTCGTCAACAATATTAAGTAAACTTCAGCGAGTTGGACTCGTTCTATTACTTGGTTCCAACTTGGGAATTGCTTTGTTATTTGCCAACCCTCGCAGCGCAATGGCAGGAGTAATTACTTTACCCGATGGCGGACGTTGCGAGGGAGAATTGAGTGAGGGAAAACTCAGCGGCCCCGGCAGTTGTCAATATGCCAACGGCGATCGCTACGAAGGCCAATTTCTCAACGGCAAACCTCACGGTCAAGGCATCTATACCTTTAAAGAAGAAGGTCGATACCAAGGAGAATTTGGGGATGGGGAATTCAACGGTCAAGGTGTCCGCGAATTTGCTAACGGCAACCGCTACGAAGGCACTTTTAAAAACGGTGAGTTCGACGGTACAGGAACTTTTACCTCAACTAACGGCATTCGTTACGAAGGCTCTTTTACCAATGGTTCTCCCAGCGGTCGCGGGGCTTTTACGTTCAGTAATGGCACTCGATGCGAAGGAGATATTAAAGAAGGAAAAGTTAACGGCAAAGGCGTGTGTCAATATGCTAATAAGAACCGCTACGAAGGAGAGTTGCTGAATAATGTGCCTCACGGGCAGGGAATTTATACCTTTGCTGAAGGAGGTCGTTATGAGGGGCAATTTAGTGAAGGGCAGTTTCACGGTAAAGGGGTTCGCGAATATCAGAACGGCAACCGCTATGAAGGAGAGTTTGTCAAGGGCAACACTCAAGGTCAGGGGGTGCTTACTTTTAAAGAAGGGGGACGTTATCAAGGGCCGTTTGACAATGGAGAATTTAGTGGTGAAGGTGTCCGTGAGTTCGCCAATGGGAATAGCTATAAAGGCACTTTCGTCAAGGGTAAGATGAGCGGGAAAGGAGTTTTTATTTTTGCTAATGGCGATCGCTGCGAAGGCGAATTTAGCGATGGTCAGTTCAACGGCAAAGGTACCTGTATTTACGCCAATGGCGATCGCTATCAAGGTGAATTCCTCAACGGCCAGAAACACGGGCAAGGTTCTTATCTATATGCAGATGGAACGAAAGTAGAGGGAACTTGGCAACAGGGGCAGCTTAAAAAATAACCTTATAACCTATCTCGCCCTACTTGTTTACCCCTCCTCCTCACCAATGGCATTAATGCGCTTTAGGGCCGACACACGGGCGTTTTATAGCGCTTTTCAAGTTGGTGAGCGTAGCGGAGGGCTTTTAATTTCACATCCGATTTACACAGGGTGTTTTTTCGGATTTTCTGGATGTCTCGAAGAGGTGTTATTTTTTTAACAGCAGATGGAGGCAGATAGACGTAGATAAATTACGTTTTTGGGCATCGGATTTGTATAATTTTCTCCATTGTTCTCCATAAAAGGAATTTAAATCCTCGGCGTTTTGTTCGTGCAGCTTGTTGAAAATGCTGTTATGTCTCAGTTTAACCCTAGCCAATTAATTTCCAGTGTTTCTACAACTAAAAAAACAAGGTCGCCGGATTGTCTCGTTATTGATGAGTTTTATTTTAGTTTTGCTTCTAAATAATGGGGTTCAATCCTCGCCTGAAATCGGCACTCAAATTCTTTGGGATACCTATGGAATTCCACACATTTATGGAGAGAATACTAAAAGCCTTTTCTACGCTTTTGGGTGGGCGCAAATGCAAAGTCACGGTAATCTGATTTTGCGTCTTTACGGGCAAGCTCGCGGGCAAGCTGCCGAATTTTGGGGCGAAGATTATCTGGAATCCGATCGCTGGGTGCAAACGATGGGAATTCCTAATCGTGCCAATGCGTGGTATGAATCACAAAATCCCATTTTTCGCAACTATATCGATGCTTTTGTTGGCGGAATGAATGCCTATGCAAAAGAACACCCAGAGGCGCTCACCCAAGAATTAAAGGTAGCATTGCCCATCAAACCGGTAGATGTATTGGCACACGCGCAACGCGTCATCAATTTTACTTTTGTAGTCGATCCAGAGGACCTTGAAGATATCGCTGACAATGATACCCCCAAAGGCTCTAATGGTTGGGCGATCGCTCCTTCGCGCTCTGAAAGCGGCAATGCCATGTTATTGGCAAATCCTCACCTTCCTTGGTCGGATTTATATTTATGGTACGAAGCACAACTGGTTGGCCCAGAAATTAACGCTTACGGAGCGACTCTTGTCGGATTTCCTGTATTAACCATCGCCTTTAATGACAATTTGGGATGGACTCATACTGTCAACACTCACGATGGCTGGGATGCCTATGAATTGCCCCTCGCTAACGATGGCTATCGCTTCGATGGCGAAGTGCGAAAATTTGACAGAGAAGAGAAGGTTTTAAAAGTCAAAGAAAAGAATGGAAATTTGCGATCGGAATCTCTAGTCGTGCGCCGCTCTGTTCACGGGCCGATTGTCACAGAAAAACAGGGCAAAGCGATCGCCCTGCGCGTTGTCGGACTCGATAAATCAGCAGCCCTTCAGCAGTGGTGGGATATGGGGCGGGCCAGGAATTTTTCTGAATTTGAAGCCGCTTTAAAGCGCTTGGAAATTCCCATGTTTACCGTCATGTATGCCGATCGTGAGGGGCATATCATGCACTTGTTTAACGGTCAAGTCCCCATACGCAAAAAAGGAGATTTTAAATACTGGTCAGGCACGATCGCAGGCAATACGTCAGAGACTTTGTGGAGCAAAAATCATCCCTATGCGGATTTGCCGCGCGTTGTCGATCCGCCCAGCGGTTGGTTGCAAAATACCAACGATCCGCCTTGGACAACGACGTTTCCCAGCCCGATCGCACCGGATAAATATCCCGCATACATGGCACCGCGCGGCCCGATGGATTTGCGATCGCAGCGATCGGCAAAAATGCTCTTAGAAGATGACAAAATCTCTTTCAATGAATTGATGCAATACAAACATTCCACTCAGGTAGAACTCGCCGATCGCCTCCTCGATGATTTAATTCCCGCCGCACGGCAAGGCAGTGAAAAAGCGCGCCGCGCTGCGGAAGTTCTCGCCACTTGGGATCGGAAAGTCGATGCTGACAGTCGCGGTGCGGTGCTGTTTGCCTTTTGGAAAAATGCGATGGATGCCGATCGGTTATTCGCTAAACCTTGGAGCGAAGATGCGCCGCTAACGACGCCAGACGGGTTGGCAAATCCTGCGGAGGCGGTGCGGGTGCTGGAAGCGACAGCAACCAAAGTTGAGGTAACTTATGGCGCGTTAGATGTGGCATGGGGGGAAGTCTTCCGATTGCCTGGGGAGGCGAATCTGCCTGCAAATGGAGCTGACGGTGCTTTGGGTGTATTTCGCTCAGTATGGTTCGCTCCTGGGAAGGACGATCGCTTTCAAGCGGTTGCGGGCGATTCTTTTGTCGCTGCGATTGAGTTCTCGAATCCGGTGAAAGCGATGGCGCTAAACAGTTACGGCAACGCCAGTCAACCTGGTTCGCCTCACGCCGGCGATCAGTTGCAGCTCTTTGCTCGCAAACAATTGCGCCCTGTATGGCGATCGCGATCGGAAATTGAAGCTCACCTGAGTTCGCGCCAAAAACTATAGCAGAAGGAAGTTCGGCAACGAGCAATGTACGGGATGTAACGGATGGAAGGAAGAAGGAAGAAGGAAGAAGGAAGAAGGAAGAAGGAAGAAGTTAAAAGACCTTTTTCCGTTTCCCCTTTAGCCATCGCGCAGCAGCCGGCAAGCATACCCACCGACTGCAACGAGGAATAAGCCTAGGGCGGAGATAGCGTATAACAAAGCCATGCCAGCACCGGCACCTGTCCCCAGAATTCCGCCAAAAATAGCTGCTAAAAAACCTCCCGGTTGCATGGCGGGTTCAAAGACGCGATCGGCAAGTGGACCTGCGATCAATAAACCGATCGCTGACGCCAATTGCACGATCACTGCTCTGGTAGCAAAAACGCGGCCCTGTACCTCTGGTGCGACTTTCGCCAGCCAGATTGCCTCGTTGGAACTGCCGAGGATGGGGAAATTGAAAGACGAACAAAATTGAGCGGGAATCCAGATGGAAAGCGCCTGACCGAAAGCAAAGACTATTTTACTCAAGCCCGCGCCTGCCATGCCGAGCAGAAAGCCCCGGATTCGGCGTTTGGGGCCGCCCCAAATACTGACGATCGATGCTCCTAAAACGCCGCCTGCCCCGGCGGCTGAAAGGATAGTACCGAGGATTCTGGCATTATTGCCGGTGCGTGCCAGTATCATCGGTGAGTAGAGGGCCGCGCCGATGTCGTGAGCAAACCAGAATAGCGAAAATGACACCAGCAAGGCAAGCAGGCTGGGACGCTGGACGATGTAGCGGAATCCGAAGCTGAGTTCTTGCAACAGGTGGGGGCGAGTCGGCTGGGGATTGGAGGCGATCGCGGGCTGGGGTATTTTGACACTTACTAGCGTGGCGATCGCGATTGTAAAAGTTGCCAGGTCGATCGTAAAAATCCCGCTCAACCCAATCACAGAATAGAGAATCCCCGCCAGCGTCGGAGCAATAATACTCGCGCCGTATTTTGCCAAAAAACTTAAACTGCTAGCGCGGCTGTAATGCTTTTCTGGCATCATTGTGGCGATCGCTGCGGAGTAAGCTAACTGCTGAAGTTGGTCAAAAATTCCGTTAATCGCAGCCGCTACATATATATGCCATATTTGCAGGTTTTGGCTGATATAAAGTAATAGGATAGTGAGCGTTAACAAAGCTGAAACCGCATCACCGCTCCCCATCAAAAATTTTCGATTCCAGCGATCGACGAGAATGCCAGCAACCGGAGCAAGCAAGATGCGCGGCAATTGAGTAAAAAACATCAACAAAGCCAAAGCCGTCACTTGACTGGTGGACTCCCAAATCCAAATAGTCAGCGCAAACGCGGACATAGCGCTGCCAATCATCGAAGCAGTTTGTCCGAGCCAGAGTTGAATAAATTTTTGCATTAAAGAAGCGATTGATAGGATTTAAAATTCAAAGGAGAGGGTTTTTAGGCAGGAGAATCACACCCGCATCAAACCGCACGCCGCTCTCCTTAAAACCAAGGCCATTGCTGGCTAAGTGGAGATAATTCTTCATATTGCTGTCTCGCCTCCTTGCGGTAAAATTTCGCCAAATGCCGCTGCCGCCACATTAGTACACCCGTAACAAACAGTACAATCGCTGCTAATCCTGCGATCGCTTGTACAAGTCGCAAGTAAATTCCGCCATAGCTGCCAATATGTAGCGGATAAAGCGAGTTTAGAATTCGATTTGCTACAGAAGCTGAATTTACACTGTCAGCCTGCAATATTTTGCCACTATATTGGTCGAGATAAATGGTGCTAACCCCGTTTGGGTGAGGCTCATTGGGAAATTTTTTCCGTACTTTAAAAGTTGCTTCAGCCTTCAAAGGCAGAGAAATAAAAGTGGTTTTAGCTTCCGGCCAAACGGTATTAACTTGGTGTAAGATTTCGTCAAGGTTTTGCCTCGAACTGCTAGAGTGGGGATGAGAAGTCAAGGCGGGATGTGGCTTTTCATTCGTGATCCAATAAAGCGTCGATTGAACCGGCGCGTAAAAAATTATCGCTGTTCCTGTAGCGGAGATGAGTATGAGAAAAGCGACCGATACAATGCCAGAAACGTTATGTAAATCAAATACAGTCCGCTGCCAGTGAGCTTGCCAATTAATAGAAAACCCGCGAGCCAAATTGCGCCAACCAGTCCACAATACCAAGCCAGTAAAAGTTAGTCCTAGCATTACTAGACCGCAAATACCTACAACAAGATGACCGAATTCTCCTCCCGCTAATTCCGCGTGTAACGTAAAAATAAAACCTGTAAAAGTTTCTTTCCAAAGGCGCCCGCCCGTAATTTTTCCACTGTAAGGATTGACATAAACGCTAAATATTTCCTCACTCTTTGACAGCATTGAAACTTGGCAAACATCCTCCGCTTCTCGTGGCAGCAAGATACTAAGAGCTTGATTTTGCGGATAAGCTTTTTCGACAATCTGCAGGACATTTTCCAGCGGTATCCGTTCGGCTTGAGGAATTACTTGCAGAAGTTGGGGATTGAAGAACCGCTCGATTTCGGAGCCGAAAATTAGCAAGCTGCCCGTTAAAGCAATTACTGCTAGAAATATTCCTACCACCAACCCCAAATACAAGTGCAGTTTGAATGCGAGTTTGCGGAACTTCATCTCTAAATTTTTCTCAAAGCCGTTAACTGTTGTCATTAAGGTAAAACCGATAGTCCGACAGGGAATGAATTCCCTGTCTCAAAGCTAAAGTCCTCGCTATGAGGACTGAGAAAAACACTTTTCAACTCATTAGTCCTCTTGAGAGGACTTTAGCTATTAGACAGGGGTTTCAACCCTTGGCGGACTAGCGGGTGGGCGCGAGGACTAGCGGACTAACAGCTTAAATGGACACCAATGGGTTATTGGAGTGTGCCTACGGGGATATTGAATCTACCTCATAAACCTGCAATCTGCTGTAATTACCAGTTAAGGCGGTAATTAACACTGAGAGTCAAACCTCTCCCTGCATAATTAGAGCTGTCCGATTCAAATCCAGCGGAGTATTGCGAGATCACGGGAAAATATTGATTATTCAATAAATTCTCGACTTTGACTTCTAGCAGCCCAGAGCCAATTTTAACCGCGCTGATGTAATCCAGTGTGAGATAGCTGCTAATCGGGCCGCCATCCGAGCCGTCTTTGAATGCTCGATCGCGATTTCCAGAATATAATAACTGTAACCGATTGTTCCATCCCGGCAAAGTTTCGTTTTGAACATAAGCTGTTAGCTTGAGTGGTGGAATTCGGCTGCTATCGAGGGCGAGGTAACTGTTTTCGTCCTCATATTCGCCTTGAATATAAGTAGCAGTCCCGCCGAGCGACCATGCTTGTCCAGGTTGCCAATCCAAAGTCCCTTCTAAGCCATAAATGCGTTCTGGGGAGCGCTGTAGTTCCAGGCGGCCTGTGTTGCCAACTGGTGTAAAACGGACTCCTAGATCGGAGGTATTGTAAAAAGCGGCAAGCGACACTTGCACGGATTGCCACCCTCCTCGAATGCCAATTTCGTAGCTGTTGACTTTTTGCGGTTGAGTTACTTCTAACGAAGATTCAATTCCGACAAAATCGTCGGGGGGTTGGCGGAGGATGCGGCCGAAATCTGGAACTGAGAAACCTTGAGAAAAGTTGCCAAATATGTTGAAGTTGTCAGTAATTTTATAGACAGCCCCTGTATTAAATAGGGTGGCGTTAAATTTGCGATCGCCTCCTTCGATCTGGCGCTCATTAAAAGTGGTATAATCATTGACGTTTAACCCGAGGCGTTCGTGACGTATCCCACCACTTAGAATGACGATATCGTCAATATTCCATTCCATTTGACCGAAAAAGCCAAGGCTGTTGAAAGTGTAAGGAGGGACGAAAGGACGCTCGGAGATTTTCCGGTAAACCCGACCGCCACTTGCGTCAAATCTCTCCGGGTCGTACAGGTCGAAACGCTGTCTGCTATCTTCAGTAACATAGTCAGATCCCCAAGTTAATCGAAGATTTTCGGCACGCGATAAAGGAGTGTTGATCGCAAGCCTTCCTCCTATTTGTTCGGTGTTGGTGCGCGAACGAGTAACACCGACAAACGGCCCAAAGAAATCGGACGTGCGGTAATCTGAAGGAACACCTACATTGGAATGCGTTCGATAGTAAATTTGACTTTGAAGGCTGCTGCCAAAAAGGTTTTGGTTGGTGTAACTTAAGTTGAGCTGTGTATTCCTATTTCCCGGTGTTTCCCCGGCGATATCCAAATTTCCGGTTCGGATGGCGCGGGCTTTTTGCCGTCCTTCCTGGTCGTCAACACTAAAGTCTGGAATTACATTGGGATCTTGAGTTTCCCGATAGTGATTGACAGTTAGTTGCAGCCGCTGTTCGGTGTCCAAATCTACCCCGACTTTGCCCATGACGTTGAAGAGGGTGCTGCTATCTCCGCCGAGTTCAAAAAAGGGAATGCGATCGCCTTTGGCATCGTAAAAAGCTCCACTTCTGGCGAGCGACACAGTGCCGGTCAGATCGAAATTACCCGTTCGGCCAGAAATTGTCTGCTGAGCGTTAAAGCCTAAAGCATCTCTTGTGTTTGTTAAAGCGCTACTGACGCCCACTTCAGTTACAGCAGTTAGCCTTTCCTCAGTTGGCCGACGAGTAATAATATTAACCACGCCACCTGTAGCCTGAGCGCCGTAGATTGCGGTAGACCCCCGCACTACTTCAATGCGTTCGATCGCACTGGGATCGATGTTTCTAAAATCCCTGACAAAAGATTGAAGATTGGTTGTTTGCGGCACGCCGTCAATCAGAACGGAAACGTTGCGACCCCGCAAAGTTTGACCATAAGTGCTCGTAGTTTGAGTCGGCGGCGCGAAACCGGGAACCTGATTTGCCAGAGCTTCCCCGACATTTCTCGATGCCCCTGTGTCCCGCTGAAGTTCTTCTGAGTCTATCACCGTTATAGAGCGCGGCACGTTTGTCACTCTTTCTGCGGTTCGTGTTGCAGTGACGACGATTTCAATCGGGTCTCTCCCCACCTGTGGCGTTCCGGGTGGCTGTGTCGGTGTTCCTGGTGGCTGTGCTGTAGGCGGTAAGGGTTCTCCGGGCGTTCCTGGTGGCTGCGCTGTAGGTGGCAAAGGTTCTCCGGGCGTCCCTGGTGGCTGCGCGGTCGGCGGTAAGGGTTCTCCGGGCGTCCCTGGTGGCTGCGCGGTCGGCGGTAAGGGTTCTCCGGGCGTTCCTGGCGGCTGCGCTGTAGGTGGCAAAGGTTCTGCGGGTATCTCTACCTGCTGCCCTGTCGGTGGCAAGGGTTCTCCGGGTGTCCCCGGCCGCTGTGTTGTAGGAGCCGGTGCAGGCGGGCGAGCAGTCATCTGCGAGGTGGGTTGTAAGCTGAGAATCAGACCTGCAGCGTTAGGAATCACCCGTGCCACTGGTTGGCCCCTCTCCCCAATGACTCTGATTCGGATGCTGTTGTTATCTAAAGGAGTAACGGTGACAGAAGCAATTCCCGCAGCCGGTTTGTCTTGACGAAACTCATTTCCCCCCGGTAGTCGCAGTTGAGCGGTGATGGCATCAACTTGTAAAGTTTCGCCAAAGGTGGTGGTGAAGACTTGCAGGGGTCTTCCATCTTCAGTGTCTAGGATGATTTCAATACCTTCTGACGTGGGGTTGAGGCGAACGCCCGTCACCTGCGCGATGTTGGAAGCGCACGCCGACTGAGCGACTACCGCCGACACGACTCCTGCCAGCCCAAGGCTACTTAATAATTTCTGCGATATGTTCATTAGTCTTGAATCAACAATTGATAGAACTTCGGATATGTGGTTTGCGTTGTTTGCACAACATGATTTGTGGCAGCGTTGCTGCTCTTCTGGGCAGGAGTGAAACTGACCTGCGGAAGATACGACCTAGTTGTCGGGCGCACATCGATCCGATTCTCCCGTCGCTAGCAGCCTTTGTCTGGCAGGAAGCGTGTGAGGGCGAAAGCCTCAGTCCGGTGGCCCTCTGGACGATCGCCCACGGTGGGCATTTTCCTCGGTTAAAGGAAGTAGTCGCTGGACGCTTAATGAGAAAGTGCCTTAATTAGATAACACAGCACTTACATCTGTCAAGAGTTAACTAATGAAAACTAATTGCATTTTAATATAGGGGGTCTGACCCCTCTACTTAGTTGTGCACCACTTGCCTATTATGGTTGCGGTAAGGGCTAGACAAACGATCGCCTAAAATGCTATGGCAAGAGTTAGAAAAGATTGTCATATAAGAAACCATAGGAGTCAACAAATTTGCTAAACGACTCTTGACAATAAATATCATCTAGCCTACTATGCTTAAAGTCGATAGCCGTAAAGCCCCTGAAGCTGATATCGAAGCTGGCTCGGACTGAAATCGCCCCGGAGCCATTGCCGAACAGCGCGATCGACAACAAAACCTCAAAACAAGCGCTAATACCCGAATTAAGACTAAAACGCGCTAATGGGAGACTCGTAACGCCCGACAACAGTTCACAGAAAGTCTATGTGGAAAGAATTTGGCGGAACTGGTTGGCGTACTGCAAACAAGATTTATAGGTAAAAAGAATCGATGAGTGACGCAAGCATTAAGGGAAACCAACTCACCGAAAGTTGTACCAATTTAGTAGAACTTCTAAAAAACAGAGCATTACACCAACCAGAGCAGAAATATACTTTTCTGTTAGACGGAAAAACTGAAACCGCCAGTTTGACTTATCGAGAGTTAGACGCGATCGCCCGATCGCACGCCGTGCGACTTCAGACATTGGGAGTCACTGGCGAACGAGCCTTACTGCTTTTCCCACCAGGATTGGACTATCTCGCCGCCTTTTTTGGATGTTTGTACGCCAAAGTGATCCCGGTTCCCCTCTATCCGCCGAAGTTGAAGCGGAATTTAGCGAAAATTAGTGCGATCGCCAAAGACGCAGGAGCAACATTTGCGATCGCTCCCGCGCGACACCTGGAAAATTTAGAGCAGCTATGCGAGCAAGCGCCGGAACTCAAAGGGCTGCACTGGCTGACAGCAGAGGCGCTTGGCGATGACGGCGAAAAGTGGCAGCAGCCACCCATCCATCCCGACGAAGTGGCTTATCTTCAGTACACTTCCGGCTCAACCTCCACCCCCAAAGGCGTAATGGTGAGCCACGCCAACGTTTTGTACAACATCGAATACATTCACCGAGGCTTTCACCACGATGCCGAAAGCGTTGCCGTAACGTGGCTTCCCCCCTTTCACGACATGGGGTTAATTGACGGATTGCTCAAACCTTTGTATCTGGGAATTCCCTCTTACTTCATGCCGCCAGCGGCGTTTATTCAGAACCCGATGTGCTG
This sequence comes from Microcoleus sp. MON1_C1, assembly GCF_036701945.1. Taxonomy (NCBI): domain Bacteria; kingdom Bacillati; phylum Cyanobacteriota; class Cyanophyceae; order Oscillatoriales; family Microcoleaceae; genus Microcoleus; species Microcoleus sp. MON1_C1. The sequence goes on from NZ_JAUBRO010000008.1 coordinate 82,681, forward strand.
GTTGGAAGCGATTTCACGCTACAAAGCTACCCACAGCGGCGGGCCAAATTTTGCTTACGACTTGTGTGCTAGCAAAATAAGCAAAATCTTGGGCGATGGCCAAAAAATGCTCGACTTGAGTAGTTGGCGCGTCGCCTATAACGGCGCAGAACCCATCCACAAAGAAACCCTAGAGAGATTTACCAAAGCTTTTGAGCCCTGCGGTTTTCACGCGGATGCCTTTTGTCCTGCTTACGGAATGGCAGAAACCACGCTAAAAATTGCCACGGTTCGCAGCGGCGCAACACCGACTTTCTTACCTGTTGACGCTGGGGCGCTGGAAAATAATCACATTGTAGAAGTTGTGGAAGGCGAGGGGGGCGCGAGAACTTTAGTCGGCTGCGGTTTCCCTGAATTTGGCACTAAAGTTGCGATCGTCAATCCCGAATCTCTGACGCAATGCCAGCGGCAGGAAGTCGGAGAAATTTGGGTAGCTGGCGAAACAGTTGCGCGAGGCTATTGGAATCGCCCAGAAGAGACAGAAAAAACTTTTCAAGCATATGTTTCAGATACCAGCGAAGGGCCCTTTTTGCGAACCGGAGATTTAGGCTTTTTACGAGACGGAGAACTGTTTATTACAGGGCGACTCAAAGATTTGATTATCATCCGAGGTCGCAATCTTTACCCCCAAGATATAGAAAGAACTGCAGAGCGCAGCCATCCCAGTTTGCGGCAAGGGGCGATCGCGGCATTCTCGGTGGAAGTCGCAGGCGAAGAACAGCTCGTTATCGTGCAAGAATTACAATCTCGCAAAGCGCCGGATAATGCCGAGGAAATTATCAGCGCCATCCGCTCCAGCATTGCTCAAGAATATGAAGTGCAAGTTTATGGAGTAGTGCTGATTAAACCCGGAAGCATTCCGAAAACGACCAGCGGTAAAATTCAACGTCGCGCCGCCTATGCTGACTTTCTAGCTGACAATTTGGAAGTTGTCGCTAGTAGCGTTTTAGAGATATCTGATTTTGTTGAAATAGAGAATCGCCTCACGCGAGAAAATCTACTGACAGCCGAGTTAGCAGAACAGCAGGCACAGTTAGAAACCTATTTGCGACAGCAGGTAGCGAGGGTGCTGAAAGTCAGCATTTCTCAAATCCAATCGGCACAGGGTTTTAGTAACTTGGGTTTGGATTCATTGGCGGTATTTGAATTTAAAAATCAGATCGAAAGCGATCTAAAAATAGCTTTATCAATAGAAGACTTATTTCTGGAATTAAGCCTTGCTCAACTGGCTGCAAAAATTTTAGAAAATTTGGCAGAAGCCCCGAAAATTGCGTCTATTCAGGCAGTTGCTCGCCTACAAAACATCCCCCTGTCTTTTGCTCAAGAGCGCTTATGGTTCTTTGACCAATTGGAACCAGGAAACCCCTTTTATAACCTCTGCGGTGCAGTTCGGATCACAGGACAACTTAATGCAGAAGCACTCAGGCAAAGTATTGAGAAAATTATCGAGCGGCACGAGGTTTTGAGAACTGCGTTTGCCGCTGTGGAAGGGCAACCGATACAGGTTGTCGCTGCTGCAGGCGATTGGACGCTGCCGCTGATAGATTTGAGCGATCGCTCCCCAGACGATCGCGAGGCCCAGGTACAAAGGCTGTCTGCGGAAGAAGCGCGAGATCCCTTTGACTTGGGGCAAAGCTCTCTGCTGCGCGCCAAACTGCTGCGCCTCGACGAAACAGAGCACGTCTTACTTCTAACCGTGCATCATATCGTTTTTGATGGTTGGTCCCTGGGCGTATTTCTTCGGGAGTTGGCAGAATTTTATCAAGCTTTTTCTAGCGATCGTTTACCCTTGCTTTCCCCGCTGCCAATTCAATACGCCGACTTTGCCGCATGGCAGCGCCAGCAGTTGCAAGGAGAAATATTAGAGACGCAACTGGCTTACTGGAAGCAGCAGTTAAGCGGCAGTTTGCCGATTCTAAATTTACCAACAGACTTTCCTCGCCCCGCCGTTCAAACGTTCCAGGGTGCGAGACAAACTTGGGAGTTGCCCAAAGATTTGAGCTTGGTGCTGGTCCAAGTGGGCCAGCAAGAAAAAGCCACCCTATTTATGACATTGCTGGCAGCTTTCAAGACGCTGCTTTATCGCTACACGGGGCAGACAGATATTTTAGTTGGCTCTCCCATCGCCAACCGCAATCGCAGCGATATTGAATCATTAATTGGGTTTTTTGTCAATACTTTAGTGCTGCGGTCTGACTTAAATGGAAATCCGACTTTTCGAGAGTTGCTAAGGAGCGTGCGAGAGGTGGCATTAGGCGCTTACGCGCATCAAGATGTACCGATTGAGAAGCTTGTCGAGGAGTTGCAGCCAGAGCGAGATTTGAGCTACTCGCCACTGTTTCAAGTGGGGTTTGCCTTGCAAAACGGCTTGACGCAGACTCTAGAATTGCCAGGGCTGACCTTAAATTCCCATGAAATTGATACCGGAACGGCTAATTTCGACTTGATGCTATTTTTGGAAGAAACCGATCGGGGGTTGACGGCGACGTGGGAGTACAGCACCAGCCTGTTTCAACCCAGCACGATCGCGCGGATGCACGGGCATTTTCAGATTTTGCTCGAAGGAATTATCGCCAATCCCGACACGCGCATTTCAGAGTTGCCATTGTTGAGCGATCGCGATCGGCATCAACTCCTAATTGAGTGGAATAATACGCAAGTCGATTATCCAAAAGATTCCACCATTCACCAATTGTTTGAAGCGCAAGTACAGCAGACGCCGGATGCCGTTGCAGTAGTGTTTGAAAACCAACAACTGACTTATAAAGAGTTAAACCAAAAAGCGAATCAACTCGCGCACTACCTACAAAAACTCGGCGTCAAACCAGAAGTTTTGGTGGGAATTTGTACGGAGCGATCGCTCGATACAATTGTCGGCATTCTGGGAATATTAAAAGCCGGGGGCGCTTACGTTCCGCTCGATCCAACCTACCCGCGCGATCGCTTGGCTTTCACGTTAGAAGACGCGCAAATTTCGCTGCTGATAACCCAGAAAAAATGGGCGAATATCTTGCCAGAATCCCGCGCAGAAATCGTCGAAATAGAGCAGTGGAAAGCGTCCGATAATCTTTCTGAAACCTCCCCCTTTGAGGTTAAAATAGAGCGACCAAATTCTTCTAGTTTAGCCTATGTAATTTATACATCAGGCTCCACTGGCAGGCCCAAAGGAGTCGCGATCGAACACCGCAGCGCCATTGCCTTTTTGCACTGGGCAAAACAGATTTTTTCGCCGTCTGAACAGGAAGGAGTTCTCGCTTCAACATCGATTGGCTTTGATTTATCAGTTTTTGAGATATTCGCGCCTCTAAGCTGGGGCGGCACAGTTATCTTGGCAGAAAATGCCTTGCACTTGCCAACTTTAAAAGCAGCAGAAAAAGTAACGCTGATTAATACCGTTCCCAGCGCTATCGCCGAATTACTGAGAATTAATGGCATTCCCAAAACAGTCCGCACCGTCAATTTAGCAGGCGAAGCGCTGCCGAATACTCTAGCGCAACAGCTTTATGAGCTTCCTCACATTCAAAAAGTTTTCAATCTTTACGGCCCCTCAGAAGATACCACCTATTCAACCTTCGCTTTAATTGAAAAAGGTGCCGAGAGAATAGCACCTATTGGCCGCCCAATTGCCAACACGCAGATTTATTTATTAGATCGGCACCTACAGCCAGTGCCAGTAGGGGTATTCGGAGAACTGCATATCGGCGGTGACGGATTAGCAAGAGGATATCTCAATCGCCCAGAATTAAACGCTGAGAAATTCATCCCAAACCCTTACAGCGATCGCCCAGAGGCGCGTCTTTACAAAACGGGAGACTTGGCACGCTATCTTCCAGATGGAAACATTGAGTTTCTCGGTCGCATTGACAATCAGGTCAAGGTGCGGGGCTTCCGCATCGAACTCGGCGAGATTGAAGCGGCATTAAGCCAGCACCGGAACGTGCGACAAGCTGTGGTTGTGGTTCGAGAAGATGAACCAGGCAATAAATGTTTAGTGGCTTATGCAGTGCTCAGCCAAGAGGGCGCGATCGCTGCAAGTGAATTGCGTTCTTTCCTGAAGGAGAAGCTGCCGGAATATATGCTGCCTTCAGCTTTTGTGCTGCTAGAGGCGCTGCCGCTGACGCCGAATGGAAAAGTAGACCGCAAAGCACTTAGAGCGTGCGATACAGAAAACTTCCCATTAAACGCCGCTTTTGCACCGCGCACTCCGGAAGAACAGTTACTCGCTGAAATTTGGAGTAAGGTTCTCGGCGTCAAACAAATAGGAATTGACGACAATTTCTTCGAGTTGGGAGGACATTCCCTGCTGGCAACGCAACTCATTGCTAAAGTGCGAGAAATGTTTCAGGTAGAGTTGCCGCTACGCAGTTTGTTTCAGTCTCCGACGGTGGAAAGTTTGGCAGAGGCGATCGCCATCGCTAAAGCGCAGCAGACGAGCGAACCCCGCGCCCTTGTGCAGCTGCCGGAAATCGTCCCCGATCCTCAAAATCGCTGGGAACCCTTTGGGCTCAATGAAATGCAGCAGGCTTACTGGCTCGGGAGAAATAGCTTTTTTGAAATGGGGAATGTCGCCATTCACGGCTATGTAGAAATTGAAGGCGACGATATAGATTTAGAGCGGTTTAGCCTCGCGTGGCAGCGAGTGGTGGAACGCCACGATATGCTGCGCGCGATCGTCCATCCAGACGGGCAACAGCAAATTTTAGAAACAGTGCCAGCTTATGCAATTCCAGTATTAGATTTGCGCGGACAAAGCCCAGAGGCGGTGAATTCCCAACTCGAAGCAATTCGCGAGTCCCTGTCTCACCAAGTGCTGCCGCTCGATCGCTGGCCGCTTTTCGAGATTCGCGCCTCGCTTCTGAGCGATCGCCGCATCCGCTTGCACGTCAGCATTGACGCCTTGTGCATTGACGGCTGGAGCTATCAAATTCTCTTCCGAGATTTGGTGACGTTTTACCGTAATCCCAACGCAGCGATCGCGCCTTTGCAACTGTCATTCCGCGACTACGTTTTAGCGGCGATCGCGCTCCAAGATTCCTCATTTTTCCAGCAATCTTTAGAGTATTGGAAAAATCGCCTCGCCACTCTGCCACCAGCGCCCGAACTCCCCTTAGCCAAGCATCCGAGTTCCCTGACACAGCCTCGCTTCAAGCGCTGGAGCGCTCAGCTAGAGCCGGAAACGTGGAAAAAACTTAAAGCCAGAGCCGCGCGATCGGCGCTTTCTCCCACAGGCGTTTTGCTGGCTGCTTATGCCGAAGTTCTGGGCCTGTGGAGCAAAAGCCCTCGGTTTACCCTCAACGTGCCGCGCTTCAATCGCCTTTCGCTGCACCCGCAAGTCAACGACATTATCGGCGAGTTTGCCTCGTTTACTTTGCTGGAGGTAGACAACTCGCGCCGAGAAAGTTTTGAAGTTCGGGCGAAACGCCTGACTCAGCAGCTTTGGCACGATTTAGAGCACCAGTACGTCAGCGGCGTGCGCGTTTTGCGAGAATTGGCGCAACTGCACCGGATGACATCGGCGGCACCGATGCCAGTGGTATTCACGACTAATCCGCAGAATAACCCCGGACAAAGCGATTCTTCCATACTGGGCGCGATCGCAGAAATCGGAGAGGTTGTTTACGTCGTCGGTCAAACTCCCCAAGTTTGGATAGACAATCAGTACAGCGAAGCTGGCGGCACTCTATTCTTGAACTGGGATGCGGTGGAAGAACTCTTCCCCCAAGGGCTAATCGACGATATGTTTGACGCCTACTGCCGCCTGTTGCAGCGCCTCGCAAGCTCGGAGTCAGCTTGGCAAGAAGAGGCGCAGTTGCAGCAGCAACCCGTCGCTAAGGGCATCGAAGCAGCCATTCCCGATGTATTGCTGCACGAGTTGTTTGCTCAGAAAGTCGCCTCGCGATCGCAGCAATCCGCCGTGATTACTTCAACGCGCACCCTCACCTACGAGGAACTATATCTGCGATCGAATCAAGTCGCTCACCGATTGCGGAAGCTGGGAACTCGCCCCAACCAGTTGGTGGCCGTCGTCATGGAAAAAGGATGGGAGCAAATCGTCGCTGTGCTGGGCATTCTCGCATCCGGGGCAGCTTATTTGCCCGTAGATGCGGCGCTACCAAAAGAGCGGCTGTGGTATTTGCTGGAAAATGGCGAGGTTGAGATTGTTTTGACGCAATCTCAGTTAAATCAGCGCCTGGAATGGCCGGAAAATGTGTGGCGAATTTGTCTCGATACCGACGAATTGGCTGCCGAAAGCAGCGAAGCTTTGGAGTCGGTGCAGGAACCGGAAGATTTAGCCTATGTGATTTATACTTCCGGCTCAACTGGCTTGCCGAAAGGCGTGGCGATCGCGCACCGAGGTGCAGTCAATGCGATCGCTCAGACCAACCAAGTGTTTAATGTGATCGAGTGCGATCGCGCGATCGCAGTCACCGCACTGCACCACGATATGTCGGTTTACGATATCTTCGGCATCCTAGCGGCAGGGGGCGCGATCGTCGTTCCCGATGCCGCACAACGGCTAGACCCCGCTCACTGGGCCCAATTGATGGTAAAAGAGCGCGTCACCATTTGGAACTCGGTTCCCCCGATGATGGAAATGCTGCTCGATTATGCTGCCGGACGTTCTGAAGTGTTGCCGGAGTGCTTGCGCTGGGCGTTTCTCGGCGGAGACTGGATACCGATAACGCTCCCTGAGAGGTTAAGGGCGATCGTCAAAGAATGCCGCGTTGTTAGCGTCGGCGGACCAACCGAAACTACCCTTTGGAATATTTGGTATCCGGTAGAAACTGTTGATTCTTCTTGGAACAGCATTCCCTACGGATCGCCGATCGCCAATACACGCTATTACATTTTGAATCAAAGGCTGGAAGACTGTCCCGTCTGGGTTGCCGGCGAGATGTGCTGTGCCGGAGTGGGACTAACAAAAGGATACTGGCGGAATGAAGAAAAAACTCGCGCCAGCTTCCTCACGCACCCCGTCACGGGCGAACGCTTGTACCGAACGGGAGATTTAGGGCGCTTTCTCCCTGACGGCAACATCGAATTTTTAGGGCGAGAAGACTTCCGCATCAAAATTCGCGGATTCCGCATTGAGGCGGGAGAAATTGAAGCCGCTTTGAACCAGCACCCAGCAGTGCGATCGTGTGTAGTAACGGCATTCGGGGAAGATCGCAGTCAGAAACGGTTAATAGCCTATGTGGTTCCCCAACAAAATGCAGCGCCAGAAACTTGCGAATTGCGGCAATTTCTGAGCCAAAAGCTGCCCGAATATATGCTGCCGTCTGCATTTGTCATGCTGGAGGCGCTGCCGCTATCTGCCAATGGAAAAGTAGACCGCAAAGCTCTTCCCGCACCCGATGCCGCCTTTCTTCCGAAAACCTTTGTCGCGCCTAACACCCCGGTTGAAAAAGTTCTCGCAGGCATCTGGGCTGAAATACTCGGAGTGGAAAAAATCGGCATTCACGACAACTTTTTTATCGATTTAGGAGGGCACTCCCTACTAGCAACGCAAATCATCTCAGCGGTGCGCGACACCTTCGGGGTAGATGTCCCCCTGCGCTCCTTCTTCGAGTCGCCTACCGCATCCGAGCAAGCCGCTGCCCTGGTGGAAAATCCCGCGCAGCGAGAGAACGTTGAAAATACCGCTCAATTGCTGCTGAGTCTTGCGGAACTTTCCGATGAAGAAGTAGAGCGAATGCTAGCCGAGAAAACTTCTCTCCCCGATCGGGAATTGGCCATCGCCTCTCCCTCTACTTATTAATTCCAGCAGTCTAGTCAAAATTAATCAGGGTCAAATGAGCTATTTGAAACTATCTGCAAAAAAACGCGCATTGCTGGAAGTGATGCTACGAGAAAAGGGGGTAGAATCCTCAAGCGATCGCAGGATTCCTAGAAGGAAAGAAGGCGACTCGCTCCCCTTGTCTTTCGCCCAGCAACGGCTGTGGTTTTTCGACCAGTTCGAGGCAGGAAAATCTTTCTACAATCTCCCAGGCGCTATCCGGCTCAAAGGCAAATTAAATGTCGCCGTGTTGGAGCAAACTTTCAACGAAATCATCAACCGGCACGAAGCTTTGCGCTCGACTTTTACTGAGGTTCAGGGACAGCCCGTTCAAGTCATTGCTCCCCCTGTTTCTCGCCTGCCGCTGCCAGTAATAGACCTGCGAGAACTGCCCCAGAGCGATCGAGAGGCAGCCGTAAAGCAGCTATCTGCAAAGGAAGCGCAACAGCCCTTTGACTTAGAACGAGGCCCCTTGCTGCGAACATCTTTGCTAGAGCTTAGCGAAGAAGAATACGTCCTGCTGCTGACGATGCACCACATCGTTTCAGATGGCTGGTCGATAGGAGTGCTGGCGCGGGAACTGGCGGCAATTTACGAAGCCTTATCCGCCGGAAACCAACCGCAGCTTCCAGAGCTTCCCGTGCAGTATGCCGACTTTGCGATCTGGCAGCGCAACTGGCTCTGCGGCGAAGTGCTGCAAACTCAGCTTGCGTACTGGAAGCAACAGTTGGAGGGAGCGCCTCCCTTGCTGGAACTGCCTGCCGATCGACCCCGACCTCCAATTCAGACCTCCGAAGGCGCAACCCAGTCGGTATTGCTGTCTCAGGAGCTGACAGCAGCCCTCAAAAACCTCAGCCAGCGGGAGGACGTTACCCTGTTTATGACGCTGCTGGCGGCATTTAAAGCGCTGCTTTACCGCTATACAGGGCGGACAGACTTGCTAGTCGGCTCGCCGATCGCCAACCGCAACCGCGCGGAAATTGAAGGGCTCATTGGCGTATTCGTCAATACGCTGGTGTTGCGGACTGACGTTTCCGGCGATCCTACTTTTCGAGAATTGCTTCAACGCTTGCGCGAGGTGACTTTGGGAGCCTACGCGCACCAAGACTTGCCATTTGAGAAACTGGTTGAGGAACTGCAACCCGAGCGCAGTCTGAGTTATAACCCGGTATTTCAGGTTATGTTCCAGTTGCGGAACAACCCCATGCCGCCCTTGGAGCTGCCCGGATTGACTTTAAGTATGCTCGAGGTCGAAACCAATACGACGCAGTGTGATTTGAGCTTGGATTTAGAAGAAGTGGGGGAAAGGCTGCAAGCCTCAGTGGAATACAGCACGGATTTGTTCGATCGCGCCACCATTACCCGGATGCTCGGACACCTGCAAACCTTGTTGGAAGGTATCGCCGCTCATCCAGAGCAGCACCTCTCCAGCTTGCCCCTGCTGACTGCTGCCGAAAAGCAGCAACTGCTGCAGTGGAATAACACCAATACGGGTTATTTGCCCAACCAGTGCCCGCAGGATCTGTTTGAAAAACAGGTGGAGCAAACCCCCGACGCCCCGGCGGCAGTCTTTGACAACCAACAGCTAACCTACCGACAGCTCAACGCCAAGGCAAACCAAATCGCGCATTACTTGCAAAAGCTGGGAGCAAGCCCAGAGGTGCTGGTGGGCGTTTGCGCCGATCGCTCCCTGGAGGCGATCGCGGCTTTTCTGGGCGTCCTCAAAGCAGGTGCAGCCTACCTGCCCCTAGACCCCGCTTACCCGCCGAAGCGCTTGGCTTATATGCTCGAAGACGCCGGGGCACCACTGCTGCTGACGCAACAACACCTGTTAAACAAGCTCCCCCCGCACTCCTGCAAAGTCGTTTGTTTGGACGCAGACTGGGAGCAAGTTGCCCTGGAGAGCGAAGAAAACCCCTCTAACACAGCCACGCCTGAAAACCTCGCTTACGTTACCTACACCTCGGGTTCTACTGGACGCTCTAAAGGGGTGGCAGTCAATCGCAGCAGTCTGGTCAATGCCTATTTAGGCTGGGAAACCGCTTATGAGCTTCGCTCTGGGGTAACATCTCACCTGCAGATGGCCAGCTTCTCATTCGACGTTTTTAGCGGCGACTTGATGCGATCGCTGTGTTCTGGCGGCAAACTGGTGCTGTGCGATCGCGATTTGCTGCTCGCGCCGCAGGAACTCTACGAACTGATGCGGCAGCAAAAGATCGACTTTGCCGAATTCGTTCCCGCCGTCTTGAGGAACCTGATCCAGTACCTAGAAGAGAGCGGACAGCGGCTCGACTTTATGAAAATCCTCGTCTGCGGCTCAGACAGTTGGTATGCCTCGGAATATGAAAAATTCCGGCAATTTTGCGGCCCTGAAACTCGGTTGATTAACTCGTTTGGCATCACTGAAGCCACCATAGACAGTTGCTATTTTGAAAGCGCGACGGGAAATTTAGCGGGCGAGCAGTTAGTGCCCATCGGACGGCCCTTTCCCAACACCCAGCTTTACATCTTAGACGCTGCCTTGGGGCCCGTGCCGATCGGCGTTCCCGGAGAACTGCACGTCGGCGGTGCAGGCTTGGCGCGGGGCTATCTCAACCGCCCCGAATTAACCGCTGAGAAATTCATTGCCAACCCCTTCTGCGAAGAAATTTCTTCTTTCCTGCCTTCAAATCGCCTTTACAAAACTGGGGATTTAGCTCGCTACTTGCCAGACGGCAATATCGAGCTAATTGGTCGCGCCGACAATCAGGTGAAAATTCGCGGATTCCGCATTGAGCTGGCAGAGATTGAGGCGGCACTCTCCCAGCATCCGGCCGTGCGGGAAAGTGCGGTTTTGGTGTGGTCCGAGACGAACGCTCGCAAGCGTCTGGTTGCTTACGTCGTCCCCGATGCCCGCGTAGGGGCGGGCACGGGGGCACCGCCCCTACAGTTATCTTCTAGCGAGCTGCGCCAGTTCCTGCAAGAACGCTTACCAGAGTATATGGTGCCGTCTGCCTTCGTCTTGCTGGAGAAATTGCCTCTAACGCCTAACGGCAAGCTCGATCGGGCTGCGCTGCCAGCGCCCGACTTGACGCGATCCGAATTGGAAGAGACTTTCGCGGCTCCTTGCAGCAGCATCGAGCAGCAGCTAGCCAGTATTTGGATGGAGGTTCTCGGAATCGAGCGAGTGGGCATACACGACAACTTTTTCGAGTTGGGCGGAGATTCGATTCTCAGCATTCAGATTGTCGCCAAAGCCAATCGAGCGGGGATTCAACTGACTCCCAAACTGCTATTCCAGCACCAGACGATCGCGTTTCTGGCAGCCGCTGCTGGCACTGTCGAGGCTGTGCGAGCCGAGCAAAAACCGGTGACGGGCGCGGTGCCGCTGACTCCCGTGCAGCAGTGGTTCTTTGAAGAAAATTTTGCCTTTGGGCACCACTGGAATCAAGCCGTGATGTTAGAAGTGCGGCAACCCCTCGAAGCAGTGCTGCTGGAGCGAGCGTTCGCGCAACTTCTGACGCACCACGACGCCCTGCGCCTGCGCTTTGCGCCCGGGGAATCTGGCTGGCAGCAGTTCAATGCCGAACCGGGGGGAGCCGTGCCGTTTGAAAAATTAGATTTATCTAATTTATTGACAAGCGATCAAAATTGTGCACTTGAGTCTAAGACCAATGAAGTACAGGCAAGCTTAAACCTGTCAGAAGGGCCGATCGCGCGCGCTGTTCTGTTCGATCTGGGGGCCCAGCAACCTTCGCGCCTGCTAATAGTTATCCACCACTTAGCTGTCGATGGCGTATCGTGGCGAATTTTGCTGGAAGACTTGCAGAATGCCTGCGAGCAGTTGAGCAGGGGTCTTGCAATCTCGCTGCCGCCGAAGACGACATCTTTCAAACAGTGGGCACAGCGGCTGGTTGAATACGCTCAGTCAGAAGCGTTGCACCAAGAATTCGATTACTGGCAGGCACACCTGCAAAAGCCGATTTCTCCCCTGCCAGTAGATTTCGCTGGGGGAAGCAATGCGGTAGCGCAGTCGCGCATCGTGTCGGTGGCGATCGCAGCAGAAGACACTAACGTCTTGCTGCACGAAGTTCCCAAAGTCTACCGAACCCAAATTAACGACGTTCTGCTGGCAGCACTGGCGTGGGCGTTTGCCCAGTGGACCCTAGAGCCATCGCTGCTGGTTGATTTAGACGGGCACGGGCGGGAAGATATCTTCCCAGATGCAGACGTTTCGCGGACTGTGGGTTGGTTTACCTCCGTGTTTCCGGTACTGCTGTCGATCGGCGAGGCTTCCACTCCCGCAGATGGCTTAAAGGCTGTGAAAGAACAGTTGCGCGCCATCCCGAATCGCGGTATGGGTTACGGGTTGCTGCGATATCTCGCTGGCGGCGAAATTTCCCAGAAATTGCGCTCGCTCCCTCCAGCGGAGGTGAGTTTCAATTACTTCGGACAGTTCGACCAAGTTCTCCCTGAATCATCTTTATTTGCGCTGTCTGGGGAATCCGTCGGGCAGCCTTTTAGCCCCGAAGGAAACCGCAGCTATTTGATAGAAATTAACGGATTTGTTGCGGGCGGGCAGTTGCGAATGGATTGGACTTACAGCGAGGAAATTCACCGACGTTCTACGGTGGAGAATTTAGCGCAAAAATTTGCCGAAGCCCTGCGAGCGATCGCCCTGGCTTCCCAGGAACCCGAAGCAGTCGGCTGCACTCCCTCTGACTTTGCAGAATTCAAGTGGAGCCAGTGGACGCAAAACGACCTAGAAGACATTCTTTCAGCAATTGGAAAAGTTTGAAATGGGCAAAAGCAACGTTGAAGATTTTTACCCCCTCTCGCCCATGCAGCAGGGGATGCTCTTTCACACCATCTACTCTCCCAACTCCGGAGTTTATTTCGAGCAATTAACTTGCACGCTTCGCAAACTGGCGAACCCGCAGGCATTCAAGCAGGCGTGGCAGCAGGTGACGGATCGACATCCCATCTTGCGTACTTCCTTCGTCTGGGAAGGCCTCAAAGAACCCGTTCAAGTCGTGTACCGACAAGTCCAACTGCCTTGGGAGGAGTGCGACTGGCAAGGGCTCGCGGCCGCAGCACAGCAACAGCAGCTAGAAACCTTTCTCAAAAGCGATCGCGATCGGGGTTTCGATATGCGACAACCGCCGTTGATGCGGATGACTCTGATCAAACTGGCAAAAGATACTTATTATTTCATCTGGAGCCACCACCACCTGCTGCTAGATGGCTGGTCTAACCCCACGATCCTCACAGAAGTCTTTGATTTTTACCAAGCCTTCCTTAACGGCGAGCAATTATCCTTGCCGCGCCCGCGCCCCTATCGCGACTACATTGTTTGGATACAGCAGCAGAATTTGTCTGAGGCTGAGTCGTTTTGGCGGCAGCGCCTCGAAGGCTTTACCGCACCCACGCCGCTGCCAATTGAGCGGGATTTTGGGTCCGCAGCGGGAGAAGAAAGCGATCGGGAACAGCAAATCCTGCTGCCTGTAGCGACAACAGCAGCGCTGCGATCGTTAGCTCGGCAGCAGCAATTGACGCTGAACACTCTAGTGCAAGGAGCCTGGGGGCTGCTTCTGAGCCGCTACAGCGGCGAGGAAGACATCATTTTTGGAACGGTTGTCTCCGGTCGTCCACCAGACTTGGCGGGAGTAGAATCGATGGTGGGGCTGTTCGTCAACACCCAGCCCGCGCGCGTCAAGATTCGCCCAAAAGACTCGCTGCTGTCTTGGCTCAAGCAGTTGCAGGACAGACAAATAGAGGCGCGGCAGTACGAATACAGCCCCTTGGTAGAGGTGCAGCGGTGGAGCGAAGTGCCGCGCAGGCTGCCTTTGTTTGACACGCTGGTAGTTTTTGAGAACTATCCCTTAGAGGCTTCTTTGCAGAAGCGGGTTCAAAACCTGGAAATAGAAAGCGTTCTTTCTTTTGAAAAGACGAACTATGCTCTAACGCTGACGGTGGTGCCGGGTGAGGAGTTGGCGCTCAAAATTGGTTACAATAGCAACCGCTTTGAGGACAGTGCGATCGCGCGGATGCTCGGACACCTGCAAACTTTACTAGAGGGAATGACTGCCAATCCTGAGCGGAAACTGTCAGAATTGCCTTTATTGAGCGCCGCCGAACGCCAGCAATTACTTGTCCAGTGGAACGACACCCAAGCGGATTACCCCAAAAATTCCTCAATTCACGAATTATTTGCAGCGCAAACAGAGCGAACCCCAGATGCAGTGGCTGCAATTTGCGAAAATGAACAATTGACTTACCGCGAATTGAATGCCAAAGCCAACCAAATCGCGCATTACCTGCAATCTCTAGGTGTAAAACCCGAAGTTTTGGTGGGAATTTGCTTAGAGCGATCGCTGGAAATGCTGGCGGCCATTTTGGGCATTTTAAAAGTCGGTGCCGCTTACGTTCCTGTCGATCCTGCTTATCCCCAAGAACGCCGATCCTTCATGCTGGCCGACGCAAAAGTTCCGGTGCTTTTGACTCAAAAAAACCTCCTAGAAACCCTCCCCGAACACAGCGCTAAAGTCGTCTGTATCGACGCCGAATGGCAGGAAATTTCCCGCCAGAGCGATCGCAACCCCGCTGTTAAAGTGGAAGCCGATCACCTCGCTTACGTCCTCTACACTTCCGGCTCGACAGGCACTCCCAAAGGCGTACTCGGCACCCACCGAGGCACAGTCAATCGCTGTTTTTGGAACCCCTACCCTTTTATCGAACAAGATATTTGCTGTCAAAAAACCTCCTTAAATTTTGTCGATTCGGTTTGGGAAATCTTTGCTCCTTTGCTGCATGGGTTGCCAACTGTGATTATTCCCGATCGCTCCGTCAAAGATATTAACCAATTCCTTCAAACCTTATCAAAACAAAATGTAACGCGACTGGTGCTGGTTCCTTCTTTGTTGCGCGCTCTCTTAGATTCCTTCTCTGATTTAGACAGGCGTTTGCCTCAATTAAAATATTGGATTTGCAGCGGAGAAACTCTGCCGATGGAACTTTGCCAGCAATTTCGAGAACAGATGCCCCAACGGGTATTAATCAATCTTTATGGCTCTTCGGAAGTAGCTGCGGACGTGACGTGGTACGATGCAACTCACTGTGTCGAGAAAGTTCCAATCGGTCGCCCGATCGCCAACACGCAAATTTATCTGCTCGATCGCAATTTGCAACCCGTTTCCATAGGAATTCCCGGCGAGATTTACGTCGGCGGCGATGGATTGGCACAGGGCTACTTAAACCGCCCAGACTTAACCTCGGAGAAATTCATTTCTAACCCGTTTGGGCAAGAAAAATTAGATTTTCTCGGTAATTCTCCTCAAAAAGTTTTGTTCAAAACAGGCGATCTCGGTTGTTACCTGCCGGATGGTAATATAGAATTTCTGGGTCGTGGCGATTGCCAAGTAAAAATTCGCGGTTTCCGCATCGAACTAGGAGAAATAGAGGCAGCACTTTCTCAACATTCTTCTGTGTCCACCGCTGCTGTTTTGCTTCAAGAAAATGAACCAGGCAGTCAACGCCTAGTCGCTTACCTAGTTCCTAACTCAGGGCTCATAAATCAGCACCCAGAACTTATTTCCGAACTGCGTTCATTCTTGAAGCACAAACTGCCAGATTACATGGTGCCTTCAGCTTTTGTGCTATTAGATGCGCTGCCACTAACGCCCAACGGAAAAATTGACCGCCTCGCCTTATCTCAAAGGTGCGATTATGTTTCTGATGAAACAGCATTCACTGAGCCACAAACGCCCACCGAGAAAGAAATTGCTGAGATTTGGACTGCTCTTTTAGGGCTAGAAAAAGTAGGAACCAACCAAAACTTTTTTGACCTCGGCGGTCACTCTCTGATGGCAACACAGTTAATATCGCGAGTGCGATCGTGCTTTGGGGTAGAGTTAGCGATGTGCGATTTTTTTGCCGCTCCCACCATTGAGAATTTAGCTGAACTAATCGAGGAAGAAATTCTGGCAAACGCCGATTCTAACCAGATAGATGAATTGCTCGACCTCTTAGAAAAGAGTGAGGGAGAGTCAGCACAAACTGTGATGCTGACTGAGTAAATATCGGGTTGGGAAAAAAGCACAAACAGCCCTTTTCTCCTTAAGGCTTCGGTGGGAAGAAGAGACAAAAAAGCCCATTTAACAGGATTGATGCGGGATGAATAAACTAACAGTAAAAGCCAAAGATTCTCAAGATGTAATGCAGCCATTAAAAGCTTCTGTTACCCCACTTGAAGAAAAGTTAATGGAGCTATTCAGTGCTTCAGAAAAGTCCTTTTTGGCAGAAGAAGCAATGGAGGAGCGAATTTCTGCCCTAGTTCAAGACTTTTTGTACGCAAAAACCGCTAGTACAGATATTGACTTAGAGCTAATTATTCAGGAGTTTAGGGAAAACCAAATTCCCGCCCTTCCTACAGATGTTGGCAATTATATCGATGATTTGACCCAAACCCTCGTCGCCCATTCCATTCACACATCTTCCCCCCGATATATCGGTCACATGACGAGCGCACTTCCCTATTTTGTGCGCCCGATCGCGAAGCTGTTAACCGCGATGAATCAAAATTTAGTCAAGATGGAAACTGCCAAAGTTTTAAGCCCCTGCGAGCGCCAGACTTTGGCAATGATGCACCGATTAATTTACGATTTTTCTGAGGATTTTTATAACCAGCACATTCAAAAAAGTGACAGCACGCTCGGTATCATGACAACGGGTGGCACCCTAGCTAATATCACAGCTTTGTGGTGCGCTCGCAACGCTTCTTTAGGGCCAAAAAATAACTTTAGTGGCATTGAAAAAGAAGGCTTGTACGCAGCTTTAGAGTTTTACGGCTACAAGGGAATGGTGATAATCGGCTCCAATTTGATGCACTATTCTTTTGAAAAAGCTGCCGGTTTATTAGGCATTGGCGATCGCAATCTCCTAAAAATCCCTACCGATTCCAATCACCGTATGGATTTGGCAGCGCTGCGCCAAACTGTGGCCGAATGTCGCGATCGCAATCTGCACATTCTGGCAATTATCGGTATTGGAGGCAGCACCGATTCGGGAAGTATCGATCCGCTGCCAGAAATAGCCGCGATCGCCCAAGAAGCAAACGCTCACTTTCACGTCGATGCCGCTTGGGGCGGCCCCGTGCTTTTTTCCGAACGTCACCGGCACAAATTCGCAGGCATTGAACTAGCAGATTCCGTCACCATAGATGGACACAAACAAATGTATTTGCCAATGGGAATCGGTCTGGTTTTATTCCGCAATCCCCAAACCGCCAAAGTTATTGAAAAACACGCACCTTACACGGTGCGAAAAGACTCCATCGATCTAGGCAAGCGCTCTCTCGAAGGCTCTCGACCCGGTGCGAGTTTGTACTTGCAAGCCGCGTTGAATATCATCGGCCATCAAGGCTATGAGTTTTTGATAGATGGAGGCATCGATAAAACGCAGCACTTGGCCAATTTAATTCGGGAAAATCCAGCCTTTGAATTGCTGCTCGAACCAGAAATTAATATTCTTTTATACCGCTACATTCCAGAAACCTTCAGGGAAAAAGCAGCCAAAAAACAACTAGCCGAAGCAGACAACCAATTCATCAATCAATTTAACGAGCGCCTTCAGGAGGCCCAGCGGCGAGCCGGTCACACCTTCGTATCGCGAACAACCCTGCAAAACACCTGTTATGGCAAAACCATTCCCATTGTTGCTTTTCGAGTCGTCCTTGCCAACCCCCTTACCACTGAAGCAGATATCAACGTTGTTTTAAACGACCAGCTCAAAATAGCAGCAAAACTTTCCTTAACTATCACAAACAGCGACCACTGCGAGGAGGTGAATCATCATGTCTACTAATCGTTCAGAACGACTCAAAAACCTCTCGCCCCAGAAGCGAGCGCTCCTCCTCAAAGCATTGGGCAAAGAGGCAGTACAGGCTGAGCAATCTAAGCGCATTCCCAGGCGATCGCAGCAAAATTCTGCTCCCCTTTCTTTTGCCCAGCAACGGCTGTGGTTTCTCGATCGATTGTCTCCCGAAAACCCTGCCTACAACCTTCCTGCTGCTGTGCGTTTGCAAGGACAATTGAATTTGTCGGCACTGCAACAAACACTCAATGAAATTGTCCGGCGTCACGAAGTTTTACGGACTGCTTTTGCAGAAGTGGACGGGGAACCTGTTCAACTGATTTCTCCTTCCTTGGATTTCGCTTTGTCGGTGGTAAACTTGCAACATTTACCAGAAACTGAGCAGCAAGCTGAAATTGAGCAGCGTACTCTGGAAGAAGCCCAACGCCCCTTTAACTTAACGCGAGATCCCTTACTGCGGGCCACTCTGCTGCAACTGGGTTCGGCAGAATATGTGTTGCTGCTGACGATACACCACATTATTTCTGATGGTTGGTCTATGGGGGTATTGGTGCGAGAAGTAGCCGCACTTTATGAAGCTTTTTCCACTGACAAACCCTCCCCGCTGCCTGAACTTTCCGTACAGTATGCCGACTTCGCCAGTTGGCAGCGGCAGCATTTCCAGGGAGAGAAATTAGAAAAACAGCTCGCTTATTGGAAACAGCAATTGGGAGGCGGTTTAGCTGTGCTGTCAACAGATAAGCAGCGCTCTGCCGTGCAAACTTTCCGAGGATCGCAGCAATCTTTTGTGATTTCTGCTTCTTTAACTGAAAGGCTGAAAACGCTCGCCCAGCAACAAGATGTCACCCTATTTATGACGTTGTTGGCAGCATTTCAATCCTTGCTCTCCTGCCAAATAAAGCAGGACAACCTCGCTATTGGCTCTCCAATTGCCAATCGCAACCGCATTGAATTAGAGGAACTGATTGGATTTTTTGTCAATACTTTAGTGCTGCGAATTGACACGGCAGGTAATCCAACTTTCCGCGAACTACTCGGTCGAACACGCGAGGTAGCGTTAGCAGCTTACGCTCACCCCGATGTTCCTTTTGAAAAGCTTGTGGAGGAATTGCAGCCGGAGCGAAATCTCAGCTATAACCCGCTGTTTCAAGTGTGGTTTGTACTCCAGAATGCGCCCATGCCACCCCTGGAGTTAGCAGGTTTGACCTTGAGCATTCTGGAATTCGATGTCGGTATGTCGAGACACGACTTAAGCCTCACTCTCTGGGAGATTTCAGAAGGAATTCAAGGCTTATTTGAGTACAAAACAGACTTATTTGAGGCTGCGACCATTGCCCGAATGGTGAGAGGTTTTCAAATCCTCCTCAACCAGGTAGTCATCCAGCCAGATATCAGGCTCGACGACTTGGCAGAAATTCTTGCCGAAGCAGAAAGGCAGCACCAAATCGAGCAGGAAAAACAAATTCATCTTTCGGGAATTCAAAAATTAAAAATGGCTAAACGCAAAGTTATGAAAAGTTGAAAATGATGGCTCAATCTCTCAGGTTTTTTCGGGAAAAATCGCAAGAATTTCACCAAACCCAAAACTATGACAAATACAGAAACAAAGAATCTCAATTCCCAAAAGTTAGGATCAGTTAGGCGCAAAGCCGTCACCCTGTCCTCAGAGGAATTAGTCAAAACCGCCTACCTCCAGCCCGAAAACCTTCTACCTCTAGTTCTTCAGCCAACAGTAGAAAAATTAAATCTCGCAGGTTGGGCACAGAACAATCGCTCATCAATTGAAACACAGTTATGGAAGCACGGAGGAATACTTTTTCGAGGCTTTGAAGTCGGCGGGGTGAATGGTTTCGAGCAGTTTATTCAAACTATTGCTGGCGACTTGCTGGAATATTCTTTTCGCTCAACTCCGCGCAGTCAGGTGAGCGGAAATATCTACACTTCCACCGAGTATCCTGCCGAGCAATTCATCCCCCTGCACAATGAAATGGCTTATTCTCGAAATTGGCCGCTGAAAATCGCTTTTTTCTGCGTCAAGAAAGCCGAACAGGGAGGAGAAACCCCGATTGCTAACAGTCGCAAAGTGTTTGAAAGCCTGGATTTAAAGATTAGAGAAAAGTTTGCCCAAAAAAAGGTTATGTATGTGCGAAATTACGGCGGTGGCGTAGATTTGCCCTGGCAAAATGTCTTCAATACTGATAGCAAAATAGAGGTAGAAGAGTATTGCAAAAAAGCGGGAATTGAGTTAGAATGGAAAAGTGGCGATCGCTTGAGAACTCGGCAAATATGTCAAGCCGTCGCCCAGCACCCAAAAACTCAGGAAATGGTGTGGTTTAATCAAGCTCACCTCTTCCACATTTCCAATCTCGAACCCGCCGTTCGCAAAGAGCTTTTAACTTCTTTTAAACAGGAAGATTTACCCCGCAATGCTTATTACGGCGATGGCTCGCCCCTTGAAGATTTTATATTAGACGAAATTCGTCGCTGCTACCAGCAAGAAACGATTGTTTTCCCTTGGGAAGAAGGAGATGTCTTGCTGTTAGATAATATGCTAGCCGCGCACGGACGCACGCCATTTTCAGGTTCGCGTCGGGTTGTTGTCGGTATGGCAGAAGCGTTTAGCTGTCAAGATATTTAGGCTTATTAAAGGAACTTTAGAAATGCAAAACGAAACAATCGAAGGGTTTAGAATCTCTCCACAGCAACGGCATTTGTGGGGGTTACAGCAAAATAAAACCCAACAGACTTATCGCGTTCGAGGTGCAATTTTAATTACCGGAAATCTCGACAAAGAGATGCTTAAAAGTGCGCTGCAAAATGTCGTGAATCGGCACGAAATCCTGCGGACTAGCTTTCACTGCTTTTCTGGGATGACACTACCCCTGCAAGCGATCGCCAGCACTGGTGAAGTTCCTATCTCGGAACACAATCTGAGCGGTTTGTCTCCCGAAGAACAAGAAGCTAAAATCGCAGCGCTTTTTCAGCAACTAAACCTGCTTCCTTTTGATTTTGAGCGCGGCCCACTTTGGCACATCTCTTTAGCCACTCTGGCCCAAGACAAGCACCTATTGCTGGCGAACTTCTCTGCCTTAATTGCAGATAGTGCCACCCTGAAAAATTTTACCCGCGAACTCAGTCTTTCCTACTCAGCCTGCGCGTGCGGGGAAGAGTTCTCTGATGAGTCAATGCAATATGCCGATATTGCTGAGTGGCAAAATGAGTTACTCGAATCAGAAGAAACGGCAATCGGCCAAGAATACTGGCGAAAGCTGAACATTGAATCTTGGGATTTATTAACGCTTCCTTGGGAAAAGAAGAATTCCGAAACGGAATTTAAGCCGCTAGTAGAAAGGGTGGAAATTCGGGGTGATTTGTTGAACAGCTTGGAAGCGATCGCCCAAAAACACCAAAGCGATATTTCTGCCTTCCTGCTGACTTGCTGGCAAATTCTGATTGGGCGGCTTACCAGAGAGCAAAACCCGATAATCGGCGTAGCGATTGACGGCAGAAAATATGAAGAATTAGAACACTCTCTGGGGCTGCTGGGCAAATACTTACCCCTACAGTGGCAAGTGCAAGACGAGTTAAATTTCTCACAAGCGAGGCAGCAAGTTGAGCTTAATCTCAACGAGATGTACAACTGGCAAGAATATTTTAACTGGGAACAAATCCTAGGAAACGAAAAAAGCAGCAGCTTTTGGCCCGTTTGCTTTGAGTTCCAAGGAGAGCCTAAGAACTATGGTAATTCAGACGTTTCATTTTCCATTGTTCGGCAAGATGCCTGCTTAGAGCCATTCAAACTCAAGCTCTCCTGCCTCCGCCTGTGCAATTCCCTAAGCGCTGAATTTCACTACGATTCCGCTTTATTTGCTGCGGCAGATATAAAGCGTTTGTCAGAACACTTTCAGGCGCTTTTAGAAAGCGTAGTCAAAAATCCAGAAGTCGCTATCAGTCAGGTAGACATACTGAGCGCTCGCGATCGGCTGCAACTTCTCATTGACTTTAACCAAACTCAAAAAGATTATCCGAAAAATAAATGCGTTCATCAGCTTTTTGAAGAACAAGCAGAACGCCACCCAGACAGCATTGCCGTCGTCTTTGAAAGTGAACAAATCACCTACCGAGAACTAAACGATCGCGCCAATCAACTCGCCCATCACCTGCAAAACTTGGGAGTTGAACCAGAGGTCGTTGTTGGCATTTGCCTCGATCGCTCTTTAGAAACAATCGTAGGAATGCTGGGCGTACTCAAAGCCGGTGGCGCCTATTTACCGATCGATCCAACGACCCCAATAGAGCGCAAAGCGCTAATGCTAGAAGACGCTCGGGTAAAGGTTTTGATCGTACAACCGCGGCTCATCGAAAGCTTGCCGAAAACTCAGGCAAATATTGTTTGCATCGATACAGACATTCCCACTACTTCTGCCTCTTACACGCCTCGCGCCTCTTCTGACAATTTAGCTTACGTCATCTATACTTCCGGTTCCACTGGCACGCCCAAGGGAGTAGCGATCGAACATCGGCAACTGCTCAATTACCTGCACAGCATTCAGGAAAAATTAAACCTACCCGCGGATGCCAGTTTTGCTACCGTTTCCACCTTCGCCGCCGACTTAGGAAACACAGTGATTTTCCCCGCCCTTTGTTTCGGCGGTTGCCTGCATATTATCTCCCAAGAACGCGCCACCGATCCAGAGGCACTGGGTGAATATTTCTGCTGCAATCCCATCGACTGCCTCAAAATAGTTCCCTCTCACCTAGCCGCCCTTTTAAATTCCTCTCAACCCAAGTCAATTTTGCCTGGTAAACGGCTTATTTTAGGAGGTGAATCTGCCAACTGGAGCTTAATTAAAACACTTCGCAATCTTGCTCCCAGTTGCTCAGTATTCAATCATTACGGGCCAACAGAAACAACTGTAGGTGTCCTGACTTATCAAGTGGAATTTGATAAAATTGGGTGCGATTTTGACACAGTTCCACTCGGTCATCCGATTGCCAACACTCAGATTTATATCTTGGATTCTTACTTGCAACCAGTGCCGATAGGCGTACCTGGTGAACTGTACATCGGCGGTGATAATTTGGGACGCGGATATCTTAACCGCCCTGAATTAACCGCAGAAAAATTTATTCCCAATCCATTTGACACGCAAGCAAAGACGCGACTGTACAAAACCGGCGACTTGGCTCGCTATTTGCCAGACGGAAACATCGAATTTATCGGGCGAATTGACGGCCAAGTAAAAATTCGCGGTTTCCGCATTGAATTGGGAGAAATTGAGGCGGTGCTGGGGCAACATCCAGATATCGTGCAGGCTGTAGTTGTGGCGCGGGAAGACGAGATGGCCCAAAAGCGCCTGGTGGCTTATTTGGTTTCCGAGCAGAAACAAGCACCTACCCACAAGGAAATTCGCAATTTTTTAACGTCAAAATTGCCGGAGTACATGGTGCCTTCTGCTTTTGCGATCCTCAAAAGTTTTCCTTTAACTTCTAACGGAAAAGTAGACCGACGAGCCCTGCCCGCACCTGACGAAATGCGACCGGAGTTGACAGAAAACTTTGTCGCGCCTCGCACAAATATCGAGGAAGTTTTAGCCGCTATCTGGGCTGAAGTTCTCAAACTTGAAAAAGTCGGCATTTACGACAACTTTTTTGAATTAGGAGGGCATTCCCTATTAGCAACTCAAGTAATTTCCCGAGTGCGCCAAGCATTTCAGGTCGAGTTGCCTTTGCACCGTTTATTTGAGTCGGCCACAGTCGCCGATTTTGCTGTAGCGATCGCGCAAAAGCAAGTCGAACAAACAGACAATGAAATGCTCGCTCAGGTGTTAGCAGACCTCGAGCAACTGTCAGAAGCACAAATTCAGGAAATTCTCGCCCAGCAAGGAGTCAGCAAATGAGTGATTTAATCGAACGCATCGCGGCTCTTTCTCCTGAAAAGCGCGAGTTGCTGTTGCAGCGACTAAACCAGAAAAAAGAAAGCGTTTCGCTAGAAAAAATTCTGCCTCAAAGTCGAGAGTCTAACACTTTTCCTCTATCGTTTGCTCAACAGCGGTTGTGGTTTTTTGAGCAACTAACTCCAGGCAACTTTACCTATCACATCCTCGCCGGCGTGCGTTTGACGGGAACACTCGACGCGAGAGCCCTCGATCGCAGTCTCAACGAACTTGTCAAGCGTCATGAAGTTTTGCGAACGGCTTTTAAGACAATAAACGAGCAACCCGTTCAGGCGATCGCTTCCAATCTGGAATTGAAAATTTTAGAAATAGATTTGCGATCGCTTCCTGAAACTGAGCGCGATCGCGAAGTTGAACGGTTAATCGCCGCAGAAGCAAAGCTTCCTTTCGATTTGTCACAAGCACCCTTATTGCGTGCCAAATTGCTGCACTTGAGCGATTCAAACTGGGTGCTGCTATTGAGTACGCACCACATCATTTCCGATGCCTGGTCAATGGGAATATTCATCCAGGAACTCGCCACGTTTTATCAAGCCTTTTCCACTGGCCAACCCTCTCCCCTTCCCGAACTGTCAGTACAGTACGCAGACTTTGCAAGTTGGCAGCGCCAGTGGTTGCAGGGAGAAGTTTTAGAGACGCAGCTTGCTTACTGGAAAAAACAGCTTGGAGGCAATCTCCCCGTACTCAATTTGCCAACCGATCGCCCCCGCTCGGCAGTACAAACCTTCCGAGGTGCGGTGCATAAATTCACCATTCCCAAGGCAATCGCAGAGGAAATTACCCTATTAAGCCAGCGGGAAAAAGCTACTTTATTTATGACCCTGCTGGCAGCGTTTAAAACCTTGCTCTATCGCTACACCGGGCAAGAAGATCTTTTAGTTGGCTCCCCCATTGCTAACCGCAACAGACGCGAAATCGAGGAAGTAATTGGCTTATTTGCTAACACCTTAGTTTTCCGCACCAATCTGTCGAGCAACCCGACTTTTAAAGAGTTACTGGGTCGGGTGCGAGAAGTAGCTCTCGGCGCGTATAACCACCAGGATTTGCCCTTCGAGAAACTGGTAGAAATCATTCACCACGAACGAGATTTAAGTCATAATCCGCTATTTCAGGTATTGTTTTCTCTGCGAAATGTTCGGACGCCGCAGATAAAATTGCCAGGAGTGACGTTGAGCAATTTAGAAATAGAACGGAAAACGGCGAGATTTGATTTAGCGCTTGACCTGGAGGAAGGATTAGAGGGTATTAATGCAACGCTTGAGTATAGCCAAGATTTGTTTGACGCTAGCACTGCACGGCGGATAGCCGGACATTTTCTAACCTTACTAGAAAGTATAGCTGCTAATCCCGAACAGCGCCTTTCAAGTTTGCCAATTTTGACGAAACCTGAACAGCAGCAACTGCTGTTTGAGTGGAACAATACTCAATCGGAAATTCCTAAAAATCAGTGCGTACACGAATTATTTGAAGCGCAGGCAGAGCGGACACCGGATGCGATCGCTGTCGTCTTTGAAAATGAATATCTGACTTACCGAGAACTGAACAAAAAAGCAAATAATCTCGCAAGTAACTTGCAAAAAATTGGTGTCAACCCAGAAGTTTTGGTGGGAATTTATGTCGAGCGCTCCCTAGAAATGATGGTAGGGCTTCTCGGCATTCTCAAAGCCGGTGGCGCTTATGTTCCCCTCGATCCTGCGTATCCACCAGAGCGCCTTGCATTCATGCTGGAAGACGCGAAAATTTCAGTGTTACTCACTCAGAAAAAGCTATTAGAAACCCTGCCAAAAAATAGCGCCTCCCTCGTGTTTCTGGATGCAGATTGGGAAAGCATATCGAGCTGCGACGAGCCAGTCGTGGGTTTACAAAATTCGTCCAATTTAGCCTATGTCATCTATACTTCAGGCTCAACAGGTACACCCAAAGGGGTGCAAATTTCCCACGCCTCTGTCGTTAACTTCTTGAGTTCTATGCGCCAACAACTTGCGATCGCAGAGCGAGATGTTTGGCTAGCAGTAACATCCTTATCTTTTGACATTGCAGCGCTGGAACTGTTCCTGCCTATTACAACAGGTTCTCGCGTTGTTGTAGCCAGCCGAGAAGTGGCATCTAACGGGGAAAAGCTTTTAGAAACATTAACAAATTCTGGCGCGACAGTCATGCAAGCTACTCCAGCCAGTTGGAAAATGCTTTTAGCAGCAGGATGGCAGGGAAACCATCAATTAAAAATACTGTGCGGGGGAGAAGCTTTACCGCGACAACTAGCAAATCAGTTGCTTTTGCGCGGCGCTGCTGTGTGGAATTTATACGGCCCTACAGAAACCACTATCTGGTCTACTCTCTATCAGGTTGATTGCAAAGATGAATCAGTTTCCATCGGTCGCCCGATTGCTAACACTCAAATTTTCATATTAGACCGCTATTTAATGCCGGTTCCCGTTGGCGTATTTGGCGAACTGCACATCGGCGGCGCCGGCTTATCTAGAGGCTACCTAAACCGGCCGGAACTGACAGCAGAGAAGTTTATTCCTAACCCCTTTGCAGAGGACGGAATTCATGCTTCATTCATCCTTCATCCTTCATCGTTTATTCTTTCGGAACGCCTCTATAAAACCGGGGACTTGGCTCGCTATCTCCCAGATGGAAACATTGAATTTATGGGGCGCAGCGACCACCAGGTGAAAGTTCGCGGATTTCGCATCGAATTAGGCGAAATTGAAGCGGTACTCAGCCAATACCCAGCCGTGCGAGAAGCGATCGCACTGGTTCGAGAGGACAATCCGGGCGACAAGCGTTTAGTAGCTTATATCGTTGCTAACTCAGAACTCCGGGGCGGAGACGGGGACACTACTCCTACGCATTCAGAATTTATTAATCACTTGCGCGTCTTTCTCAAACAAAAACTGCCGCAGTACATGATGCCGTCAGCGTTTGTGCTGCTGGAAGCAATGCCTTTAACGCCTAACGGAAAAATCGATCGGCGATCGCTACCTGCACCTGACACAAAGACAGCAGAATTCGAGAGCAATTTTACCGAGCCTCGAACTCCCGACGAGCAATTAATAGCAGAAATTTGGGCGGAAGTTCTCGGTTTAGAGCGAGTTGGAATTCACGATAACTTCTTTGAATTGGGAGGTCATTCATTGCTGGCTACTCAGGCGATTTCTCGCCTGCGAGAAGCTTTTCAAGTTGAAGTACCCTTGCGCTCTCTTTTTGAATCGCCTACCGTCGCAACGGTGACCGAAAGCCTCTTGCAATATCGCGGCGAGCAAAAACTGAAAGCACCCCCTATCAAGCGGGCTTCAAGGCAGGGAGAATTGCCCCTTTCTTTTGCACAACAACGACTGTGGTTTCTCGACCAATTGCAGCCGGGGAATCCTGCCTATAATATCCCAGCAGCCGTGCGCTTGAAGGGAGCGCTCAATGTAGCGGTTCTAGAGCAAACTTTTCAGGAGATTATCAAGCGGCACGAAGCATTGCGGACAACTTTTAAATCGGTGGAAGGACGACCCGCTCAGGTTCTTATTTCATCTTTTAATTTCACATTGCCGATCGTAAACTTAAGAGAGTTATCGCAAGCTGAACGAGAAGCCGAGGCAATGCGACTCGCCGCTGAAGAAGCGCGACAGCCTTTTGACCTCACAAAATGGCCGTTACTGCGCGTCACTTTGTTACATCTTGACGAGACAGAATACTTGCTGTTACTGACAGTACACCACATCGTAGCTGATGGCTGGTCGATGGGGGTACTCGTGCGGGAAGTGGCGGCGCTTTATGAAGCTTTCGGCAGTGGCAAACCTTCTCCCCTACCCGAACTTTCTGTACAGTACGCAGACTATGCTGTTTGGCAAACAAATTGGCTGCAAGGCGAAGTTCTGGAAGCAAAACTCGCTGACTGGAAGCAGCAGTTGGGTCAAATTTTGCCCCCGCTGCAATTGCCAGCAAAACAACCGCGTTCTGCTGTTTCTAGCAATCAAGCTGAGATTCAAGAATTCCAGCTTGATTGGCAAGTTTCAGAAGCGCTAAACGCACTCAGTCGGCAACAAAATGTCACCTTGTTTATGACATTGTTGGCAGCACTTCAAACGCTGCTTTATCGCTACACAAATCAAGAAGATATTGTCGTCGGTACTGATTTGGCAAACCGCACACAAGTTGAGACTGAAGCTTTAATTGGTTTCTTTGTCAATATCCTCGTCTTGCGAACCGATATGCGCGGCAATCCTACATTCCGCCAACTGCTCGATCGCGTCCGCGAGGTGACATTAAAAGCTTACACTCACCAAGATTTGCCCTTCGACAAACTGGTAGAAGAACTGCGTCCCGATCGCACCCTGAGTCAAACACCGCTATTTCAAGTTTTATTCGTCATGCAAAATGCGCCTATGCCGGCTTTAGAAATGGCGGGTTTAACTTTAATCCCGGTTGCCATTGATAGCGGTACGGCTAAATTTGATTTGGCGCTATTTGTGTCGGAAACAGAGAGAGGAATTGTCGGCAGTTGGAAGTATAATTCCGACCTATTTGACAGAGAGACGATCGCTCAAATGTCAAATCGCTTTGAAACCCTCCTAGGCAGCATTGCGGCGCAGCCTGACAGTCGTTTGAACACTTTAGAAATTCTCACAGAAGCCCAGAAGCAGAAACAAGCCATGCAAGAATTAAAGCGTGAAAAAAGCAATTTTAGTAAGTTCAAAAGCGTCAAGCCGAAAGTAGTGGCTTTGCCGCAGGGCGAATTAATAAAAACCGAGTACCTGCACCCCGACGAACTCTTTCCTTTAGTGGCAAAACCCGCAGTAGCCGATGTCGATCTCGCAGACTGGGCGAAAAATAACCGCGAATTTATAGAAGCAAAATTGCTACAGCATGGAGGGATTCTTTTTCGAGGGTTCATCGACCCTGCGGTTTCCGCATTCGAGCAGTTTGCACTCTCAATTTGTTCGGAATTATTTGGGGAGTACGGGGATTTGCCACGCGAAGGAGTTAGCGGAAAAGTTTACGGTTCAACTCCTTACCCAGCAGATAAAGCTATCTTATTTCACAGCGAGAGTTCGCACCTGCACCGCTGGCCGATGAAAATCTGGTTTTTCTGCGTTCAGCCAGCGCAACAAGGCGGAGAAACGCCGATTGTTGACTGCCGTAAAATTTACCAGTTGCTAGACCCGAAACTCAGAGAAAAATTTGCCCAAAAGCAAATTATGTACGTCCGTAACTACACAGACGGACTAGATGTAAGCTGGAAAGATTTTTTCCAAACGGAAGACAAATCCGTGGTTGAGGAATACTGCCGCCAAGCTGGGATGGAATTTGAGTGGACAGCAGGAAATAATTTGAGAACTCGCAAAATTCGTCCCGCAATTGCCAAGCACCCAAAAACCCAAGAGATGGTATTTTTTAACCAACTTCCCTTGCACCACATTTCCTGCTTAGATGCGGCAACCCGCGCTTCCTTGCTCTCTGTTTTTGGAGAAGAGAACCTCCCCCGCAATGTCTATTACGGTGACGGCACTTCTATTGAAGACTCGGTAATGGAAGAAATTCAGGCAGTGTACGCGCAAGCTGCTGTTAGTTTTCCCTGGCAAGCAGGAGACATCTTAATGCTAGATAATATGCTTGCCGCTCACAGTCGCAATCCATTTATCGGTTCGCGAAAAATTGTTGTAGCGATGGGCGAAATGATTCCTGAATCAGTAATTTAATTCCCTCTCATCTCTTCCAGGCAAAGGTAACGATAATAAAGTAGTGCTTTGATACATACGAACAATGCAAACAATTAATGGATTTCGGATTTCACCGCAGCAAAAATATCTGTGGCTGTTGCAGCAAGACAGCCCTGCTTATCGCGTTCAATCCGCTATTTCGATCGAGGGAATTCTTCAAACTGATAACCTAAAGAAAGCTTTAGAAAAAGTTAGCGAGCGTCACGAAATTATCCGGACAAGCTTTCAGCGAAAGGCCGGGCTAAAAATTCCTATACAAGTTATCTCCGAACATAGCTCTGTTTCGTGGAACTGGGTTAACTTAAGTGAAGCGACTCCCCAGGATCAAGAAGCCAAACTTGAAGAGATTTTTCAGCAAGAAAAGAGCGCTTTATTCAACTTCGAGCGCAATCCTGTTTGGCACTTGTCTTTAATTACACTTTCATCGGAGAGGCATATTTTACTGGTTAGTTTGCCCGCACTGTGCGCCGATAGTCGCACACTAAAAAATCTGGTTCAAGAAATCAGCCAGTGCTATGCCGCCTGCCTTCACGGCGAAGAAATTACCGATGAAGTTGTGCAATACATTCAATTTTCAGAATGGCAAAATGAATTGCTCGAAGATGAGGAAGCCGCGGAGGGCAAAGAATACTGGACTGGGCATAATTATTCAGCGCTAGCGAGTTTAAGGTTGCCGTTGGAAAATAGATTAATTAACGCGCCAGCTCAATTTATTCCCCAAGCTTTTGAGGTCAAATTAGAGTTAGCGTTGCTGGTTCAAGTGGAAGCGATCGCCCGCCAGTACAACACCTCACTTTCTACATTCTTGCTCGCTTGCTGGAAAATTTTGCTCTGGCGGCTGATTGGCCAATCAGAGATCGCTGTTGGCGTGGCATTCGACGGTCGAAAATACGAAGAACTAGAGCCAGCGCTTGGGCTGTTTGCCAAATTTTTACCGCTGCAGGGCCAACTAACAGAAAACTTTTCCTTCGCGGAAACCTTGCAGCAAATTCAGCAGGAAGAACGCGAAGCATACAAGTATCAAGAATATTTCTCCCCCGAAGATATAGGCAACTCTTCGGGCTTTCCATTTGGTTTCGAGTTTGAGGAACACCTCGAAAAGCATTCGGCTAGTGGCGTAGATTTTTCGATTTACAAGCAGTATGCGTGCTGCGATCGCTTCAAAGTTAAACTCTCTTGCCACCGCCAAAATGACTCGCTCGCCGCTGAGTTTCACTACGATCCTATCTTCCTTGCAGACAACAGTATCCGGTGCTTGGCAGAGCAATTTTACGCCGTGGTGCAAAGTTTAGCCAGCAACCCACAAACCGCAATCGGCAAGCTCGAAATGCTGAGCGATCGCGCCCGAGATCAATTATTAGTAGAATTCAACAGCACCAAAGCAGATTACCCGCTCGATAAGTGCGTGCACCAGCTATTTGAAGAACAAGCAGAGCGATCGCCCAACCGTATAGCTGCTGTTTGTGAAAATCAGCAAATTACCTACAGCGAACTCAACGCCCGCGCTAACCAAATCGCCCATTACTTGCAGCAATTAGGTGTCAAGCCAGAGGTGATTGTCGGCATTTGCGTCGATCGCTCTTTAGAGGCGATCGCCGGAATGCTGGGCATTCTCAAAGCAGGCGGCGCGTACTTGCCACTCGATCCGGCCATGCCAAAAGAGCGCCTCGCCTTAATGCTGCAGGATGCCGAAGTGGCAGTGCTATTAACTCAACAACAGCTAATCGAAAAATTGCCAAAAACTCAGGCAAAAATCGTTTGCTTAGACGCAGAAATTCCCTCTGTCTCCCCCTCTCCCTCTCCCCCTCTCTCTGGTGAAAATTTAGCTTATGTCATTTACACTTCCGGTTCCACGGGCACGCCAAAGGGAGTGGCAATTGAACACCGATCGCTCGTCAATTACCTCTACAGCATTCAGGAACGGCTAAACCTGCCATCAGGTGCCAGTTTCGCAACCGTTTCTACCTTAGCAGCAGACTTAGGAAATACAGTAATTTTTCCAGCTTTATGTACCGGAGGAAGCCTTCACATCATTTCCCAGGAACGCACCACCGATCCAGAGGCGATCGCTGCTTATTTTCAGCAGCATTCCATTGACTGTCTCAAAATCGTTCCCTCCCATCTAAAAGCTTTATTAACTGCTTCTAATCCGGCGCAGGTTTTGCCGAAAAAGCGATTAATCCTTGGTGGCGAGGCCTTAAGTTGGAATTTGCTCGAAACTATTCAGAAATACGCCCCAGACTGTTCAGTCTTCAACCATTACGGGCCAACAGAAGCAACCGTAGGCGTGCTGGCTTATCCCATTGAAAAGCGAGAAAATTGCATTTCGGAGACAGTTCCTCTCGGTCGCCCTATCAATAACGCGCAGATTTATTTACTTGATTCGCACTTGCAGCCAGTTGCCATTGGCGTGTCCGGCGAGTTATACATCGGCGGTGCTTCTTTAGCTCGCGGCTATCTAAACCAACCCCAATTAACAGCAGAAAGATTCATCATCAACCCCTTCGACGCCGAACCTGGAGCGCGTCTGTATAAAACAGGAGATTTGGCTCGGTATTTGCCGGACGGAAATATTGAGTTTTTAGGGCGGATCGACAGCCAAGTTAAACTGCGAGGGTTCCGCATTGAATTGGGGGAAATAGAAGCAGCGCTATCTCAACATTCCGCTGTGCGCGAAGCAGTAGTTTTGCTACTGGAAAATGAACCGGGGAATCAGCGCTTAGTGGCCTATGTTGTACCCGCGAGGGAATCAGCGATCGCTATTAACGAGCTGCGGTCATTTTTAAAAGAAAAACTGCCCGACTACATGGTTCCTTCTGCTTTTGTCGTACTGAAAGCATTGCCCCTCACGGCTAATGGAAAAATAGACCGGCGGGCGCTGCCAGCGCCGGAGGCGGCGAGAGCCGATTTAGCAGATACTTTTGTTGCTCCTAGCACTCCCATTGAGAAAATGCTTGCTGAGATTTGGGCGGAGCTGCTAGGGCTGGAAAAAGTGGGAATTTATGACAATTTCTTTGATTTGGGGGGACATTCATTACTGATTACTCAGTTGCTAGCAAAGGTAAGAGATTCTTTCCAAAAGGAATTGCCCTTGCGCCGTTTCTTTGAAGCGCCTACCATCGCTGCTTTAGCAAAGAATATTGAGGTGAAGCATGGGGCGGATTCTGCGGGCGCTCGCACTGCAAGTTTCGATATTAACGCTGAAGTTGTTTTAGATCCGGCAATCCGCCCTGCAACTCCATTGAGCGAGCCAAAAACTGAGCCAGCTTGCATTCTCTTAACAGGGGCGACGGGCTTTTTGGGAGCCTTTTTACTCCGCGACCTCTTGCAACAAACTCAAGCAGAAATTTATTGCCTAGTCCGTTCAGCCGATGCAGAATCAGCCAAAAAACGGATTCAAAGCAGCCTCGAATCCTATTTAATTTGGGATGAAAGCAGCAGCGATCGCATTATCCCAATTGCTGGAGATTTGTCTCAACCACTTTTGGGGCTTTCCGAGGAGCAGTTCGGAGTTTTAGCCAGTAAAATTGATGTCATTTACCACAATGGCGCGTTTGTCAAGTTTACTTATCCCTACTCGGTTCTCAAACCCGCTAACGTTTTGGGGACGCAGGAAGTTCTGAGATTGGCGAGTCAAAGTAAGCTAAAACCAGTCCATTTAATTTCTACGATTTCCGTTTTCTCGGCAATGGGAGAATCTGGGATTAAGCTCGTGCGAGAGGAGGATGAACTCACTCCGGGAGAGGATCTAAAAGGCGCTTACACTCAGACTAAATGGGTGGCAGAAAAGTTAGTAGAGGTCGCGCGCGCTCGCGGAATTCCTGTTAGCATTTACAGGCCAGGCCGCATTTCTGGGGACAGCCAAACAGGGGCCTGCAATCCCAGCGACTTGCTGTACAGGTTAATCGCTGGTTGCGTGCAACTTGGATGTGCGCCCGATGACGATAAGCTGATGAATGTAGCGCCTGTTGACTATGTGAGCCGAGCGATAGTTCATCTTTCGAGCCAAAAAGAATTGCTCGGAAAGACTTTTCATTTAGTCAACACTCAGTCCTTTCAAATGAGTGAATTGCTTGGCTGGATTTGCTCAATGGGTTATCCAATCAAACGAGTTTCTTCTGAGACTTGGCAAGCAGAAGTAATCAATCGCGCGGGCTCTTCTCCAGAAAATGCGTTGTATCCGCTTGTCGGTCTTTTTTCCGAAAAAGTTTCGGAAGCAGAAATGCCTAAATCTGCGACGCTGAAATTCGATTGCCAGAATGCGTTGAAGGGACTTTCTGGAACAAATATTATCTGCCCGCAAGCGGATGCGAGTTTGTTTCGGACTTATTTTTCCTATCTCGTCGATCGCCAGTTAATAGAGGCTCCCAAACATCTGGTCTAAAAATGTAGAGGCGCGAGCGATCGCGTTTCTACCTTGCTCACTTTGAGGAGAATTGTAAATCAAGCATCACTTAGACTTGCGGAATTCCTGATTAGTTTATTCAAGAGAAGGCAAAAGATTTTTATGTTAGGAAGTAGTAATGCGATCGCGATCGCAGGCAGAGCTACCGCAGAAGGAACGCGGCGTTACAGGGAACGGCACAACAAAAATTGTGCAGCCGATCACTTCCGAGAAACTGGCTCGCTCGTTGCCAGCTCGATTGGAATTGGCACTTACCTTGGCGAACCAGATGAGTATACTGACACTCTTGTGGCGTCCGCTGTAGTTGAATCGGTTCGGCGGGGTACCAACCTAATTGACTCAGCAATTAACTACCGCTACCAGTACGGAGAGCGGAGTGTCGGAAAGGCTATCCGGCGTCTCCTGGAATCGGGAGAAGCCTCAAGAGATGAACTAATTATCTGTACGAAAGGCGGCGTTGTTCCGCATCCAACTCCCAACCATGTAGAGTGGTTTTATCAGCAGTACGTTGAGCCAAACAACTCTACTGTCAGCATGGCAGATTTGGCTGCGGAGCGTTACTGCATCCACCCAGAATACATTCAAGATCAGCTTAATTGGAGCCTCGCCAACCTCGGCATTGAGACAATCGATGTCTACTACCTTCACAATCCAGAAAAGCTACTTTCTCAAGTTGAACCCGATACTTTTTATAATCGGTTGCGAGAGGTTTTTGAGGTACTTGAAGGTGCGGTTTTAGCTGGAAAAATTGCTAATTACGGTGTGGCAACTTGGAATGCTTTTCGCGTACCTCCAACTGAAAGGAACCACATCGATCTGGCGCGCGCGAAGTCCATTGCTCGGGAAGTAGCTGGGAACAGAGAAGATCGGTTTCGGTTTATCCAGCTTCCTTTGAATATGGGGATGCCGGAAGCGGTGCTAACCCCAACTCAAACAATCAAAGGAGAACAAGTCTCAGTATTGGAAGCTGCCGATCGCTTAGGCATTTCCGCGATCGCCAGTAGGTCGATCTGTGAAGCGCAGGTTATCGGTCAGATCCCAGAAAAGATTGCTTCGGCCTTTGGCGATCGCTTGCGGACAGACTGCCAGCGGGCGCTCCAATATACCCGCAGCGCCCCTGGCCTCTTGAGTGCCCTTGTAGGGATGAAAGCGCCAAAACATATAGAAGAGAACCTAGCCCTTGCTGCTGTCCCGCGGCTTGGGAGAGCAAGCTTTCAGGAACTTACTGATTCAATTGTTCAAGTGTTAAACGGAAATTGAAGTTCGCCTTGCCGGAGAACGGCTGAACTTAAAATCTTAAATGGCGTTACCGAACCTTACCCCTCTTCTGTCACTCTCCGAGTATTAAAATAAAAGTGTGAAAAGATAAAAACGCTACAAATGAGGCAGAGCAATGGATGTAGGGTTACAAGTTCTCAAACATTTGGCGAGAGACGCATAATCAACAACGAGAGTGATAGAGGACTATTGTGTACAGTATAAAGACATATTTAAAGAAGTAAGAAATTATGAAGGTTGTAAGTATTTACATTTAGGAATAATTGCACCCCTCGCAAGAAAACCCTTACTCTCAATAGGTAAAGTAGTAGCAATAAAATCTGCACATTGGTTGCATCATTTTATTACCAAATCACCTGGGTCGGTAATTGAAATGAAGCCAAAAAGATTAATAAAAATTCTCAAATAATTAAAGGGCAAGAAAATTACCCTAGTAATTAATGAAACAGGAGATAAATAAAAAAAAGGGGGGAAAACTGACTATGTAGCTACACAATATCTGGGAAGTGTAGGAAAAGTAGATAATGGAATAGTTTCAGTTAATGTTTATGGTTCTTCCGTACTTAGTGTGCTAAAATTGGATATTATTGTAACATTTTAGCCCATTAAGTACGGAAGAACCCTGATTACTGACTAATTCAATTATTGATAAATTCACTTTCACAGATAATCGAGTCTCGGTTCTCCAAATCTTCTTGATTCCAGACCGCGTTTAATGCTGCGGAACTTAAGGAAGTTGACATCGTATTTAAGGTTGTGTTGTAGTATTCGGCACCATTATTAAGTTCTACCTGTGGCGCTTCCTTGAAGTATGAATTAATATCAGGCGTGCACCGCTGGGCCTGGTAGTATAAATAAGCTTCAGCATTAATGCACATTACGTGGTAAAAATCTCGATTTGCTGCGGTAACATCTCCAAGTTTATACAGCGCTAAACCCCGGTTGAGATAAGCTTTAACATAGTTCGGATCGAGTTTTACTGCTTTGTCAAAGTCTTCAATTGCAAGCTGCATTTGTTTTAATTTATAGCGAACACAACCTCTGTTATAATAGGCATAAACATTTTGTGGATCGATGCCAAGTGCAGTGTTGTAATCGGCGATCGCCTGCGTATTGTCTCCTAATTGGTGGTAACAGAGACCTCGATTTATGTAAGCTTTGATATATCTAGGATTCAACCGCAGCGTTTCGTTAAAGTTTTCCGTTGCTGCCTCTTTTTCTCCCAAAAGGTAGTAAGCGCGCCCCCGGTTGTAATAGGTTTTATAATTGTGGGAATTGAGAGATAGAGCTCGATTGTAGTCTTCTATTGCTTCTTCGTAATTTCCTAAATTAGCAAGTACAAGTCCCCGGTTGTTGTAGATAGCGTGGCTGTTAGGCTTATTTGCTAAAGCACAGTTTAGATCATCAATTGCTTTTTCGTGTTCTCCGAGATGACGCCAAGCATTGCCTCGATTCAAGTAAGCCTCGAAGAAATTAGGATTGATATCTAGGGCTTGGCTGAGGTCTGCGATCGCTTTTTGGTAGTCTTTCATGTAATAGTAAACCAAGCCGCGATTGTTATAGGCTTTGGCATCGGCGGGATTGACTTGCAGTATCTGATCGAAGTCCTCAAGTGCCGCTTCATAGTTTCCTTTCTTGGCGCTGTGCAAACCGCGCTTGTAAAATTGTTTGAGGTTCATAGGTCAACTTTCAGGATTGCTTGATGCTGGGGGTTGATTCCTGTGCAGTCAGTTTTGAGTTCGACAGCCGTTAATCTGTTGAAAGAGCAGCCACCTGCGGTCAGAGTAACTCTTAAATGATTCCCGGCAATCTACCCTAAACAGGCTTTTTGGTTTATTTTAACAGTAGTTAAATCCTGTTGAAAGGATCTGCACCTCGGCTGGATTTACTTAGTCAGTTCGATTGTTTACCCGACGATCGACTTGATCTCAAAAGTCTAGTTTTACTTGGTGTTCTGTGTCTCTTGATGCGGCGGCGATCGGCTCGATCGGCAAATTAAGTTTGATACCGCTACTCAGTATAAATTGTTGCCAGCAGTCCTACCGAGTAAACTCTATATTTTTTTGACAAACTTCGTCTCAGTATTTGCGGTAGTACGTCTCTACAAACTTTTGTTGCCTAATTACCAATTACCGATTGATTTCCTCTTCCACATAAACAGTCAATTTCTCCAAATCTGGAAGTTCGATCAATTCTTGTTCCTTTTCCTTAACCGACACGGGCATCATCACAGGTTGACGCTGCTCGATCCAGCAACTCGCCAGCGGTAAAGTTTGTTCCAAATCTTCCAAAGGCCTCGGAATTACCATCACCGCGTTCAACTCGCCAATTCGCTCAGCTTCGTACATCCCGGCTTCTACGGCTACTGCTACATCTGCTACTGCACCGCGAATAATTGCCGTACACAAACCGGCGCCTATTTTCTCGTAAGCTGCCAAGTGTACGTCTGCGGATTTGAGCATAGCGTCGCAAGCGCCGACCATTGCCGGAAATCCCCGGGTTTCGAGCAAACCGATCGCCTGATTGCTAAGCCGAGAATAACTGCCTTTTTCCGACAGTTGAGTCAGGCGAAAGCCGATCGGCAAAACCACTTCCAAATTAGCCAAAGGTCTAGCAATCACCAACTTAGAAACAAACTGCCCGAACTGTTCGGCAGTTTGAGCTCCAGCTTCCACAGCCAAACGCACATCCGAAATTCTGCCCCGGACGATCGCGGTACAGTGACCGGAACCAATTTTTTCGTATCCTACTAAAATCACTCCTGCCGACTTCAGCATCATGTCAGCAGTCCCCACAATTGCCGGAAAACTCTTGGTGGATACCAAACCCAAAGCAGTGTCTTTGAAGTATTCCTGGCGCTGCGATCGCTCTTCGTGACTGTTACGATCTGTTTGTCCGTCCATCTTCTATTACCCTTAGAAACTTCCCAAAATAAAAATTTGTTGATAGTTTATAGTTTCTCAGATGAGAAGACAGACTGCACGAGCTACAATACACTGATTGCTGCTGCAAGGCCTGACAAATTGCTGAGCTACCAATAATATGAGATTACCTATTTATATTTGATCTTTCTGCCTTCAGCATAGCTGCCTTTTGCCGAAATGACGGCTACCCGGAACCGCCCGATAGAGTTTGGCCGTTTTCCTCCGATCGATTAAAAGCTTGCCGGTGTGGAAACAGCGTCCCCAGCAGTCGATTGATGTGAGCTTGGCCGTACAGAATAGTTGGCGTTTCCCCTGGTTGGGGCGGCTCTGCGGCGGTGGATTCCGGCGGCTCTGGGGCAGTCTCCGGCGCAGTTTGAGGCGGTGTTTGGGCGGGTTGTGGCGGCTCGATCTGCTCGATCGGTCGATCGACTGGTGGCGTAGGGGCTTCGGGGGTTTCTGGTGATGTTGGCGCTGCTGTTGGCGCTGTTGCGGTTGCTTCTGCGGCGGCTTGGCGGCTGGTATCTCCGATTAGAGAACCTGCTGCCATAATTTGCATTTTGTCGATACAAGGATTGATTAGGGTCGTCCCGGCGCCAATACAGGCATTTTCCCCGATCGTTCCCGCACCTACCACCAGAACTCCTGCACCTAGAATAGCGCCCGCCGCGATTTCCAGAGTACCTTCACGGGCGTGAAGGATAACTCCCATACCGATACAGGCACCGGCGGCGATCGAGATCCGGCTGCCCGGAGCTGCTTGCAGGATTGCTCCAGGGGCGATCGCCGCACCCTCATTCACAACTACATCGCCACTCATCAAAATCTGAGAGTTGCTACTTAATTGCAGTGGCGATAAATACATTCGACTTCACCATGAAAGGAGCTATTTTTTTCGATAAAAGGACTTTAAATTATGGGTTTTCTCGACTGATAAATTTAACCATGTCAATCTAAGAAACGATAATTTACTAATACTGAGAAGCTTGATGCTTTAACGTTTTATAGAAACTTTCAGAAGATTCTAAATTTTGACCAACATTTCTCAATCGAGCTTTTTAACTATCTCAAATCCAACTTCAATCCGCTGGGGTTTCTCCCGTTGGCCCCTGTGCGAGGGCTTAACGGGAGAAACAGGCTAATTACCAGGCAAATTAAGGTCGTTGGATAATTTCTTCGAGTACCCGGCGCTTCGCCTTGGAGTCGATGCCAAGCAAGCGGACGTACTCGCCGCTGTGTTCTTTGAGACAGCTTTCGAGAGCCGAAATCACTTCGGATTCGCGGTTGGATGCGATCGGCGCGCAACTGTTCCAAGAACCGGTGCGGAAACGGCGCGCGTCGGCGTGTTCCGTGCCAATTTTGTAGCCTTGGGAAAGCAGGTTGCGGATTTGGTCGATCGTCTTGCCGGTCAAACTTCCGCTGCTCGCGGCACCAGTCGAAGCTGCTTTGTATCCCGATGTTGCTGCCGACTTAGATGTTGCGGCCGGCTGAGCCGATTGACCAACCGGGCCGTCGGGACGCTGAATAATTTCTTCAACTATGCGTCGCTTAGCTTTCGGGTCAATCCCGATCAAGCGCACGTATTCGCCCGGGTACTCGTTCATCACAGCTTCCAAAGCGGCGATCGCCTCAGATTCGTTTCTCACTTGCAGCGAAGCCCCGCTTTGCCAAGAACCTGTGCGGAAGCGGCGCGCGTCGGCGTGTTCCGTACCCACTTTGTAGCCTTGAGCTAGCAAGCTGCGAACCTGAGCCACTGTTTCGGCACTCAATTTCCCGCTTGACACGGAACCGGCATTGTGGTGTCCGGCTTGTGCAACTTTACCGTTAGATTGGTAAGTTTTTGCACCGTTAGAACCGTTAGAGCCATTGTCTCCCGGTCTTTGGACGATTTCTTCTAGTACGCGGCGCTTGGCTTTGGTGTCAATCCCGATCAAGCGGACGTATTCTCCTTGGTGTTCAGCCATGCAAGCTGACAAAGCCGCGATTACTTCAGAGTCGCGGGTTGAGGAAATCGGGCCGCAAGTGCGCCAAGAACCGGTACGGAAGCGGCGCGCGTCGGCGTGTTCAGCTCCCACGCTGTATCCTTGGGCTAGTAAATTGCGGATGCTATCGGCAAGAGTTGGACTCAATTGGGTGCCGGCATTGGTAGAATATTTGGTTTGAGTCATATTTGGGTCTGTACTTTTCTCGTTGCGAATTGGTGCTAGACAGGCGATGTTCTCAGCGCAGCGATAACCCGTTCTCAGAGCGTCATTGATGCCGATGACATGGGTCGCAAATTGAACGTCAGAATCTTGAACGTCAGGCAAGCGATCGGCTTGCTTCTGATTAGTGATGATGGCTCCCGAAGGCACGTACTTACCGGCGGGAATCTCCACATCTTTAATTAGTACGTGCATCATGACAATGCAGCCTTTGCCCACTCTGGCATTGAACACCGTAGAGCGAAAGCCGATAAAGCTATCCTCGCCCACGTAGGCAGGGCCGTGAATTAAACTCATGTGGGTGAGGGAAGTATTTTTCCCCACCCACACAGAATAGGACTTGCCGTCGTCTCCTGTGACTCGGCCTTGTTCTAGGCCGTGAATCACTACTCCGTCTTGAATGTTGCTTCCTTGTCCGATATAAAAAGGAGTGCCTTCATCGGCGCGGATAGATGTCCCCGGGGCAATCATCACATTAGAACCGATATGCACATCCCCAATAATGTTAGAAAAGGAATGTACGAATGCGGTATCGTGAATTTTGGGCTCAGCCAAGTTTTTCGACCAAGGCGTCGGGGGAGCCGCAACGTTGCGGACTGCCATAAATTAAGTTCTCCTAAACTGAAAAATCTTTTTGTTAGTTGTTAGTTGTTAGTTGTTAGTTGTTAGTTGTTAGTTGTTAGTTATTTTTCCACTAACTGCTAACTGCTAACGGTTGCAACTAGCCGTATGGGTCGTCTTTTTTACTGTAAATGAGGCGATTTTCTACATTGACAGTATCTATAATGCCTACTACCAGAGCATCGATCGGACGGTTTTCGCTTCCGGGTGCAATCCGGGCTGCGCTGCCTCGGGTTACTAAAACCCATTCATCGATACCAGCACCCACACAGTCAGCGGCTACCTCATAGCCGGGAACTGGCGAACCTTCCTCATCGATGAATTGCAGCAGTAGAAATTTCGATCCTCTCAGCGTCGGCTCTTTTTGGGTACTGACAACTGTGCCGAGAACTTTGGCCATTTGCATTTTAGGTAATAGGTAATAGGTAATTGGTAACTGTCATTTTTACAGTGTCACTTGTCTTTTTTTAATTAGCTCTTTCCTCAGTCCGCTGTCCGCTTTTTAGAGCTTCGTCTAGTAACTAATGACTAATGACTCCTGACTCATGACTAATAACCAATATCCCATACCCACCTCAATTAAAAATTAAAAATGCTAAATCAAAAACAGCGCGATTTTTAATTTTTAATTTTTAATTACCAAACGCCCCTAACAGCCGATCGCCTGTCTTAAGATCTGTTGAGGGGGCGAATGCCGCTCACGCCTTCGCGGAACTGTTCTACAGCTTCGGTGTAGCGAATGGGCAACACGTACTCTAAGTTTTCGTGAGGGCGGGCGATAATGTGGGTGGACATCACTTGTCCGCCGTTAACGCGCTTCACTGACTCTACTCCGGCTGCGACAGAAGCTTGCACTTCCGAGACATCTCCTCTTACAATTACCGTAACCCGAGCGCTACCGATTTTTTCGTAGCCTACCAAGGTGACGCGGGCTGCTTTGACCATCGCGTCAGCGGCTTCTACCACTGCGGGAAAGCCTAAGGTTTCGATCATGCCAACTGCAATTGCCATTGGTTTTACTCCTGATTGAATATTGGGGGAACTAAACTGTTAATTTTTGACAATCGCACAAATTTTCGTTTAAGGAATTTTTTGTGCGCTAAGAACTTAGTAGCCTCGGAACTGTTCTACTGCTTCTGTATATCGAATCGGCAGAACGTATTCTAGGTTTTCGTGGGGGCGAGCGATAATGTGGGTAGAG
The DNA here is from genome assembly GCF_036701945.1 of Microcoleus sp. MON1_C1. Lineage (NCBI taxonomy): Bacteria > Bacillati > Cyanobacteriota > Cyanophyceae > Oscillatoriales > Microcoleaceae > Microcoleus > Microcoleus sp. MON1_C1. The sequence continues at coordinate 124,650 of NZ_JAUBRO010000008.1, forward strand.
ACGACTTCTCCGCCGTTCACGCGCTTGACGGATTCCACTCCTGCGGCGACTGAGGCTTGGACTTCCGACACGTTGCCGCGCACAATTACTGTGACGCGGGCGCTGCCGATTTTTTCATAGCCCACGAGGGTAACGCGGGCAGCTTTGACCATAGCATCGGCAGCTTCCACAACAGCGGGAAAACCTTTTGTCTCAATCATTCCCACGGCAATTGACATTTTTGAATCTCCTTTGAGGATGAGCGAAATTACCGTTACAAATCTTTGAGAAATCTAAAAATTTGGACGGGGAGGCCCACATTTTTTAGTAATGCAGTGTAAAGCTTCCTATCCTATAAGAATAGGGGAAGCTGTCCACCTTGACAATATAAACTAACATCATAATGTTTAATAACAAAAATTAAAATTTTTTATGTTACTTAAAATATTTTAATATTTATTTAATAATCTTAATATAGAGAGGGGTGGATGCCGACGGCGAGGAGGATTAAAGTAAGTAATAATACTCATATAAAGTAGAGTTCGGTATGTGAAGCCGGAGCGGAGCACTGCCGGGAAACTTGGGGATTCCCAAAGGGGGATCGCGGGGAAATCGGCAAAAAAGCAGTCTTGGCCGATCGGCAGGCATTTTTTTCTTTGAGTGCCTCGTCTGCTCAGCTACTAATTTTGTCTTGAGAGAATTATCAGTTTTGATGCTTTAATGTATAGTTAATCTGGAGTGCAAATTATTTTGCCACAACTATACGATCGGGTTTAGTCAAAGTTTTAGGGTCTCGCGCGATCGCCTGCGACTGTTTTTGTATAAAGGCAGCCAGTAATTTGAAGTTTAAGGGATAAATTAAATGACTCAATTTCTCCTCCAAGCCTGTTGGTGGGTACCTTTATATGGCTTGATAGGCGCAATTTTAACTTTGCCGTGGTCTACCGGCACCGTTCGCAGAACTGGCCCGAGACCTGCAGCTTACTTCAATTTGCTGATGACGGTGTTGGCTTTCCTGCACGGGTCAGTTATTTTTACAGCGACTTGGGATCAACCGCCCCAACAGTTGCTCGTGCACTGGGTGCAAGCAGCCGATTTAGATTTGTCTTTTGCAATAGAAATCTCCACAGTCAGCGTCGGAGCAATGGAGTTAGTTAGTGTTCTGAGTTTGCTAGCACAAATTTACGCTCTCGGCTACATGGAAAAAGACTGGGCGCTAGCTCGATTTTTTGGGCTGATGGGTTTTTTTGAAGCAGCAATTAGCGGCATTGCCATTAGCGACTCGCTGCTTCTAACTTACGCTTTGTTGGAAGTGCTGACGCTTTCAACTTACTTGTTAGTCGGGTTTTGGTACGCTCAACCGCTGGTAGTAACAGCCGCTAGAGATGCGTTTTTAACCAAGCGTGTAGGAGACGTGCCACTGCTGATGGGAGTAGTGACGCTTTCAACTTTAGCGGGAAGTTTGAATTTTTCCGATTTGGAAACATGGGCTGAAACTGCAACTTTGTCTCCTGTAGTCGCGACTCTTTTAGGTTTGGCTTTAATCTCCGCACCTACGGCAAAGTGCGCTCAATTTCCCTTCCATTTGTGGCTTGACGAGGCGATGGAAGGGCCCAACCCGGCTTCGATTATGAGGAATACCGTAGTTGTGGGCGCTGGGGCTTATGTTTTGATTAAACTTCAGCCTGTTTTAGCGCTTTCCCCGGTCGCAGATGCTGTGCTGGTGGTTTTGGGTGCGGTGACGGCTGTTGGCGCTTCCTTGGTGGCGATCGCCCAAATCGACATCAAAAGAGCACTATCGCATTCTACCAGCGCTTCTATGGGTTTGGTGTTTATCGCCGTGGGGCTAAATCAAGTTGACATTGCTTTGCTGTTGCTGTTCGCCCACTCGATCGCCAAGGGCCTATTATTCATGAGCGTAGGGTCAATTATTACCACAACTAACACTCAAGATTTAACAGAAATGGGTGGGTTGTGGTCGAAGATGCCTGCCACGACTACGGCTTATTTAGTAGGCGCTGCGGGGATGGTAGCGCTGTTGCCTCTGGGCAACTTTTGGGCGATGCGGCGCTGGCTCAACGGTTTTTGGACGGTGCCTTTGTGGTTGGTAATTGTGCTGCTTTTAGTTAACGGTTTGACAGCGCTAAATTTAACTCGCATATTCGGTTTAGTGTTTGTGGGAAAACCGCAGCCGAAAACTCGCAGAGCTCCGGAAGTCGGTTGGCAGATGGCTTTGCCGATGGTAATTTTGACGGTGATGGGGCTGTTGGTGCCTTGGATGTTGCAGGAGTGGCAACTATTAATTAGTTGGACTGGGCCTTGGGCGGAAACGGGAGATTTTGATGCTTTAAATTTGCTTTTGAAGACGCTGGATACGCCGCTGTTGTTGTTATCTGGGTTGATTGGCGTTGCGGTTGGGGTGGCGATTTATTGGTACGGCGTTTTACCTCGACCGGTACGACTGCCGGTGCCGGCGTTGCAGGATTTGTTTGCTTACGATTTTTATATCGATCGAGTTTACCGCTTGACTGTCGTTTGGGCTGTGGCTTTTATTTCTAAAATCAGCGCTTGGACTGATAAGTATGTGGTGGACGGGGCGGTGAATTTGTTCGGTTTTGCCACAATTTTCAGCGGTGAAGGGTTGAAGTACAGCGGCACCGGTCAGTTGCAGTTTTATGTGTTGACTATTGCGGGGGGGGTTGCTGTGTTGCTGGCGTTGATTATTTGGCAGTTTTAAACCGCAGAGGTTGGCAGATGAATTTATTCTGGATTTGTCTGCTTGGGATCTAGTTTTATTTAATTTTAAACCGCAGATGAGGGCAGATGAACGCAGATGATTTTAGTCTGGGTTTGTCTGCTTTTTTATCTCATTTTACTCAAAATCGATCGGCCACAATTCTGTCACCGCAACTTCCCAACCGGGCAAAAGTTCGGGAATTGAAATCATGTCGCCGTCTCTCAATACCACTGGCTCTGCAGTCGGAATGTAAATTGTTACTGTACGTTTGTCTGGGTCGATTAATATTCCTACTTTTGCTCCGAGTTCGAGAAATGATAAAATTTTTTCTCGCAGGGGTTTGAGGCGATCGGACTGAGATTTGATTTCTACAACTAAGTCGGGAACGAGTTCGGCAAAATACCTTTTACTTTGCTTGAGGCGATCGGCTACCACAAACGAAACGTCCGGTGCTGTAAGATTTGAATTGGGGAGAATAAACCCGCCGCTGGACTCAAACACTCGTCCGAGTTTGCGGGGTTTGACCCAGTTACGCAAAAGACTGCCAAACTCAAGTCCAATTTCGCTCGATACAATGTCTGATGGGCCCCTAACCATAATCTTCCCGTCTACCAGTTCGAGTTGGTAGTCTAGATGTGCTTCCGAGAGTATACCTTGCAGTTCTTCCAAGTCGGCAACGGTGAGGCGGGTGGAAGGAGAACCGGATTTAATTTGCAAATCTTCTCGATCTGTAAGACTTGAGGTCATAGGAGGATTCCAGAGACATTGGAATCTATGTTAACAAGAAAATCAGCCGATCGCTTTTATATGTAGTTGCTTTGCGTTAATGTTAAATATAGCTCTAAATACTGTGTAACAAAGGAAAGTTTTAATTGATGCTCAGTGCTTTAATCTGGATACCAATGTTGGCTGCTGCCCTGATTGGGCTCTGGCCCGGTTCAGTGAGTTCTAAAATAGTTCGGAATGTCGCGATCGCCATTGCGGGTATAACTTTTATTCTTTCGGTAATTTTGGCAGTTCAGTTTGATGCCAGTACCAGTCAGTTGCAGTTTTCGGAATTTATTCCTTGGATAGATGTTTTGGGATTGAATTACAATCTCGGTGTTGATGGTTTGTCTCTGCCTTTGGTAATTTTAAATACTCTGCTGACAGGGGTAGCTATTTACGCTACGGATGAGTCGATCCGCAGACCTCGACTTTATTATTCTTTGATTCTGTTAATTACCGGCGGCGTAACAGGGGCTTTTTTATGTCAAAATTTGCTGCTGTTTTTCCTGTTTTTTGAGGTAGAATTGATTCCGCTTTACCTGTTAATTGCGATTTGGGGAGGCGAGCGCCGGGGTTATGCTGCTACTAAGTTTTTAATCTATACTGCATTTTCGGGAATTGTGCTGCTGGCTGCTTTCTTGGGCACTGGGTGGCTTAGCGGTGCTTCTAGTTTCGATATGGTGGGTGCAGCGGGCGCATCGCATTTGCAAGGAGGATTGCCATTGCCTTTGGTAAGGCAAATTGTTTTGCTGGCAGGGGTGTTGCTGGCTTTTGGAATTAAGATGCCTTTGGTGCCTTTTCATACTTGGCTGCCGGATGCTCACGTAGAAGCTTCGACGCCGGTTTCGGTGCTGCTGGCGGGGGTGCTTTTGAAGCTGGGAACTTATGGGATGCTGCGCTTTGGTTTGGGTTTGTTTCCAGATGCGTGGGCGGTGGCGTCGCCGACTTTGGCGAGTTGGGCGGTGGTGAGTGTGCTTTACGGGGCGAGTTGCGCGATCGCCCAAAAAGATATGAAAAAAATTGTAGCTTACAGTTCGATCGCTCACATGGGCTACATTTTGTTAGCTAGCGCCGCAGCTACTCCCATTAGTATGCTGGGAACAGTTTTGCAAATGGTTAGCCACGGTTTAATTTCGGGGCTGCTATTTTTGAGTGTCGGCGTTGTTTACAAAAAATCTGGCACCCGCAACATCGATGTGCTCAAAGGTTTATTCAATCCAGATCGCGGTTTGCCGATGATTGGCAGTTTAATGATCCTCGGCGTGATGGCAAGTGCCGGCATTCCGGGTTTGGCTGGATTTATTGCTGAATTTTTGATATTTCGGGGCAGTTTGCCAGTGTTTCCGGTGCAAACTTTCCTCTGCATGATCGGCACGGGTTTAACTTCAGTTTACTTTTTAATTATGGTCAACCGCGCCTTTTTCGGCCGCCTTTCGGATTTGGTGGTAAATTTGCCGCAAGTCCGCTGGCGCGATCGCATCCCTTCGCTGATTTTAGCAATAATTATCGCAATCATGGGAGTGCAGCCGGGAGTTTTAGTTGCTTTGAGCGAAAAAACTGCGATCGCAATGGCAGCTAATGTGCCACCGCAAGTTAAAGTGATTGCTCATCACTTAGACTGATAGGATGTCAGGTCGCTCGACCGCAATCCAATTCGTTTGTAGTGAGGAATGCCAGTCATCCTACAAGTGTGAGGACGGCCATACTCACTACAAACAAACGCAGCCTGCATAAACCGTAAAAACTCCGGTTTCTTCGAGAGAGAGTGCTTCTTGGAAGGGAGCTATTTTTATATCACAAAAAAGTAAAGGTTTGTGTTGTTATGTAGCAAACATTACCAAAAATGATATAATAGCAGAGTTATAAACAGTAAAAAAATAGTTTTAAATTCAGGCTAACTCGCGATGAAAAGTACCGTATTAAAACCCTCGGCCCATCCCCTATCCGCATACATTGACCTCTTGGAATCAGGCAAAGCTTTACTGCCTGAATCTACGGAAAATGTGGTTGAAGTTGTCGGCGTGCTGAAAAGTTATGGTATTGTTTTAGATGCCTATTCTCGCAATCTCAATTATATTGCCGAAGAACAGTTTTTAGTGCTTTTTCCGTTTTTTAAATATTTCAACGGAGATGTGACTCTGCCCAAATTAATTCGCTATTTGTGGCACGACAGGATTAATTTTGAGTATGCTGAGTATTGCATGAAAACAATGCTTTGGCACGGCGGCGGGGGTTTGGACAGTTATTTGGATTCCCCGGAATTTAGCAGTTTGGCCGAAAAGGCGATCGCGGCTAAGCTGAAAGGCAATTTTTTCATGCAGGGACTAAACAAAGCATTTCCTGATTTTTTGCCGGAACAAGTGAGGATGCTGGCTTACTACACCGGTCTCGGTCAGTTTTGGCGGGTAATGAGCGATTTGTTTATGGACTTATCTGATTCCTACGATCGAGGGGAAACTAAGTCTATTTCTGATGTAGTTGATTTTGTCAAAGCCGGTTTAGTCGCCGCAGCCAGCCTACCGATTACCTACAGCGTCAAGATTGGCTCTCAAGTCTACGATATCCTGCCAGCGACGGCTAATTTGACATTTTTACCAGATGTAGCCGTGCCTTATGTAGAGGCTGTTTTCTTTCGGGGCACGGCGTTTTTTGGCACAGTTTCATACAATGCTCAAGCTCATCAAATTCCGGGAGAACAAAAAGAATTTGCCTACGGGGCTTTGTTTGCTGACCCTTTACCTATTGGAGGTGCAGGGATTCCGCCAACTCAATTGATGCAAGATATGCGGCATTATTTGCCGGAGTATTTGCAGGAAGTTTATCGCACTAGCTGTCGCGGTGAAGACGATGTGCGGGTGCAAATTTGTCAGAGTTTTCAAAAGTCGATGTTTTGCGTGACGACGGCGACTATTTTGGGTTTAGCACCTCATCCAATGAATACCTCCGATCCAGAGGAAAAAAAGGCTAATCGAGCTTATTTGGAAGGTTGGATGGATCGATTTGGGAATTCTCGCTTGGATTGGGCAAATCAGCCAACTAACCGGGCCTGTCAGTTGTTCCCAGAACGGTAGAAGGGCGACTGGTTTTTAGGGCGCAATGTCTCTCGAAGTTGCAACAATATTACCTGCTTGGGCAATTGCTTTCTTTTGGAGCGCGAAAGCTCATCCTGGCGATCGAAATGATATCACGTCCCGTCAAATAGCTGTTATAAGGCAAGTAGTGAAAACTTCAGTCCTCAAACTTTTATGAGGACTGAAGTCCTGACTACCAAACAATTTTACGGTAGTCATTTTAGCGGACATAATATGACCTGATAAACTGTTTGTTTTCGGGTCATTGTGATTGCTTTTATAAGAGGTATATCCGCTAACGCTTAGACTGGTAATGACAGGATAAAGCACTTCTTATTTCCGAACTATCTAGATTCGGACTAGAAGACTCAGGCCGTGAGAGTCCGTGCCACAAGTTCCCAGCAAACCATAAGTTTCGGCTAAATCTTTGACTAAAGCAGTTTGTTTGGGACTCGGTTTCCAAGGATTTGGATTACCGTAAGCATAGTAAATTTCTACACCGTCAATTCCGAAACTGGCTGCTTCTGGGATTAGTTGATCTGCGGTCGATCGATACCTGCAAGGATGTGCGAGAACTGCTAAACCTCCTGCTTCATGAATAGCTTCAATTACCCTGGCTGCTGAATAACAATAAGTGCCTTCAGTGCTTTTACCTCGTAGGTATGGTTGGAGACTGGGATGTTGCGGATCGAAGGCGTAACCGAGAATGTGTACCTCATTGTTGAGCAAGTCGGCATTAATTTCAGCGCCTGTCCAGAGACTAGGTGCTTCGCTATTTTTGTCGGGATGGTTTAATTTCCAATTATCCAGCCAAATTTGAGCTTTAACGTAGCCTTGGGTGCTGTGGTGGTCGGTAATAGCTAAGCCTTTGAGACCTCCGGCTATGGCTTGTTCCATCAATTTCTCTGGCTGTAATCGCCCGTCGGAGTAGACTGTGTGCATATGAAAGTTATAGGAACCCGGACAGCTATCGGCATCAATTGTCTGAAAGACTTGTTTGAGTGCTGAGATATTCTGGGCTTCTGGTTTGAGACTAGAAGCGGGGGAGGTAGCGAAATTGACAGCCATAAGCGTTATTATAGAAAAAACTAGCTTTGTTTAATATATCTAATAAATTGATATGTTGCACCTCTGGCAAGAGTCGGCTGTAGGATTGAAACACCTAGCGGATTGTTGCGTTCGGCACAAGATATCAATTCACTCGCACATCTTGCACAATTCTTTATCCAGAATTTTATCGTCGGGTGGGGGCGGGTTTATGAGATTATTGATTTTAGGCAATTATATTGGGTAAAACTCGTCTCGGACGGTTTGTTGACAAGGCCACAAGATATCAATTACTCCCACATATTGCATCATTCTTAATAATAGGCAAGATGCCGGTTCTACAAAGAGTAAATTTTATTGTGGGGTGGGTATCCTGCCCGCCCTTGAAAGGTTTGTGGAAAATGCCACAAGATATCAATTCAATCGCACTTTAAACCTGCGGCTGCGGCGGTGGAAAATTCGATCGGCACAAAGGTAACGCCATATATTGCTGTAGAACAGGGTACAATATGCGCTACTCGTTTGGGAGGATTTTTCCGATTTCCAGTCTTTGAGTCAAACTCAATTATACCCGTGGCTCCCTCGGCTTTAAAGTTTGGATCGGCTAAGGTTTTTTGCATTCCTTCGCGAGTGGGTTGCGCCTGCATTTCTAGGGCTTTAATCAGCGTCCGGGCGGCGTCGTAGGTTAAAGCCGATCGAGTATTCACCGGGCCTCCCCACAATTTTTCCGCGTTTACAGGAAATTTTTTGTCAAAGCTTGCTAGCGGATGCCAAAACAGAGATATTCCCAATTTTTCAACAGACTTTAGCTCTTTTGCTACTTCTAGCGTTCTCGGCTCGTACAGCGTCCAGGGCCCGACAATCCAATTGCGATCGCCGTTAGCTTTTATCATTTCGATCGCATTTTCTACGGACTTAGTTACTTGACCGTCTGGAAAGAGTGCTATGGCTTTTATTCCGGCTTTCTCAACTTCTTCGATCGCTGCTTCTGCGTTGAAATCATTTTTGGATAAGTTCTCATAATTTCTGAGTCTATAAGTTTTACCTCCTTTGGCTTCAAATTGCTCGGTAAATTCTTCCCACAAAGAATAGCTGAACGGACTGTCGGGATTGTAAAAAACAGCCACTTTTTTTCGCCCTACGCTCAGCAATTGATTTACTAAGCCTTCAGCTTCTACGCTAGTTGTCGGAGCCGTCCGAAAGAAAAATTTTCGGGGTTTTCGGGTCAGTTCTTCTGTGGTGCTTCCCGGAGAAAGGGCGACTAATTTATGGCGATTGTAAATATCTACTGTTTCCACAGTCATGTCGCTGGTATAATGTCCGATGAGTGCTAGAATATCGGGCCGCTGGACTAGGTAATTTGCTCTTTGAACTGCGTAGGATTTAATATTTCCGTCATCAGCAATGATGACTTTAAGACCTTTTCCGTTAATAGCTTTTGGTTGGAGAAATCCTTTACCGGGAAAGTCTCGATCGCTCTCATTGGAGATGAGACTTAAATTAACTTCGGTTTGAGCTTGAGCAATGCCGCGCAGCAGTTCTTCGGCTAAGTTGGCGTTGGCGATGCTACCGTCTTGATTTCTGCGGATGGGAACAACAATGGCGATGGTATAATACTCTGCACCGCTCGCTTCCAGCAGGGCATTGTTTATGTAAATTAAAGTTTCCGGATCTCTGCGATCTTCCCTCCATGACTGTTTGAGCAATTTAAAAGCTTCGGGATAATTTGAGTCGGCAAATTCGCCAATTCCTCTTTGTTTTGACCAAAGGGCGGAGGTTTGTACTAGAAGTTTTTCGCCAGAACTTACACCATCTGTGGAGGGTGTAGGAAGCGTTGGTGGCGGTGAAATTGGGGAGGGTTCAGCCTGCGTTGGTTGCGTTGAAGTTATGGGGATTAGCGGGGGAATTCTGGGGTTTAAAAGTACGATCGACACTGCTGTAGCAATTCCCGCACAAGCTAACAACAGTCGGCGAAGCCCAGTGTTGTCGCCTTTGGGAGATTCGGGCTGTTCGAGCGAGTCTAAAGCGCTCAAAATCTGAGCGACAGATTGGTAGCGGTGTGTAAAATGCAAGCGCACCATCCCAGTTAAAATATCTCTGAAACCGTCGCTAACTTGTACCGCTGGTCGATTGGGCGTCGAGTAATCCCAGACAATTTCCCCAGTTTCGGGGTCTTGCGGCAGATTGGTAGGACTTTGCCCGGTGAGAGCTTGAATGGCGATTATTCCTAGCGCGTAAATGTCGTTATAAGGTCGCGGAGCCAACCGCGTATTGTATTGTTCGGCAGGCATATAACCGCGGGTGCCGATCGCCTGCGATGTCAATATTTCACCTATACTGTTAGAGGTCAAAGTGCTGATTTCTCTGACAGCTCCAAAATCAATAAGAACAAGTTGACGATCTCTTTTGCGCCGAATTAAGTTAGAAGGTGTAATATCGCGGTGAATAATTTCTTGTTGGTGAACAAAATTTAAAATTTCTAGAAGTTCCCGTAACAAGGCGATCGCCTGTGCTTCCGTCCACCGATCGCACGGAGCGAGTTCTTGACTGAGCGGATCTCCTTTAATGTATTCTTGAACTAAGTAAAAATTGTTGTTGTTTTCAAAGCGATCGAACAATTCGGGAATCTGCGAGTGTGTCCCGAGTATTTCTAAAGCTCTAGCTTCCCTTTCAAAGCGCCCGCGTGCCCTTTCCAAGACGCGCGGATCGTTCGCTATCGGAAAAGAAATTTCCTTAACGACGCACAGAGGATTTCTGGTTTCTCCTAGTTTTGCAGCCTTGTAGGTTCTCGCAAATCCTCCTTCTCCCAACTGTTCTATAATTCTGTAGTTTCCGTGCATTCCGTGCAATATCTGCCCTCGTGGTAGACACATAAATTTTCCCAAATTTATTGACAAATTGTGGTTTTTAATGTCGCTCATAACAAGCCTGAATTAAATGAGGGATGTCTAGCAATCGGTAATTAGTAATTGATAATTAGTAATTGGCAATCGCTCGGCGAGTACCTAACTGACTTGAAAACTGCTCTACAAGCTTTTTCGCTGCGAGATGCAGGCTGATATTATATCAAAAACGGGCAATCGATCGAACTCGCTTTAACAAGTTAGCCCGGGGTGTCAGCCAGCGAAATTTCATTCGGGCGATCGAATATTGCAAGTCGGCCGGGGCGGGTTTACAGGATCTCGGATTTGTACTGAAGATCGGGCGCGAACCCTTTCAAGGTCGTAGTCGAATATGCTGTACTTGTTATTCGAGTACGACCTTGAACTCTACAGAAATTACGGTTAATATGACACACTCTACAGCAAACTGATGACTAATGACTGATGACTGCTGACTAATTAACTTTCCCCTAACTTGCTGAGTACAAAAGCAACCAGAAACCCGCCGACAGTAATTAATCCGGCAAAATCGTGAGTTTCCTCGAAGGCTTCGGGAATCATGGTATCTGAAATCATTGCTAAAATACCGCCCGCTGCTACGGCGGTAGTTGCAGCGATTATTTCCCGAGAAAAGTGGCTAAAAAGCGTATATCCTAACAATGCTGCGATACCGGAAATAACTGCGATCGCGCCCCAAACTCCAAAAACGTAACCGATCGATCTCCCTGCTTTTTTCATGCCGGCGGCGCTGGAGAGCCCTTCGGGAATATTGGAAAGAAAAATTGCCGCTACTGTCACCCAACTGACAGCGCCTCCAGAAATCATGCTGACACCAACGACGATCGACTCCGGTATTCCATCTAACAGCGCGCCGAGGGCTATGGCTAATCCGCCATCGCCTGACTCTGTTTTAGCTGGGTGCAAAGTGCCCGATCGCTTGCGGTGTTTGGCTCCCTGTTGATTCAAAAACCAATTGGCGGCTGTGTAGACAGCAGCGCCCCCCAAAAAGCCGATCGCCGTCGAGTCGAAACCGCCGAGCTTGTAAGCTTCATCCATCAGTTCAAAGGATAGCGCTGAAATCAGCACACCAGCGCCAAAAGCCATAATTGTCGCGATCGCGCGCTGGGGAATGCTCACAAAGTAACCCACCGCCGCTCCCAGTAGCAGCGCCGAACCCCCCACTAAACCCCAAAATCCTGCCTGCAACCACACTGGAAACATCAGCCCTACCTCAGAGGAAAATTTTTTATGCCCGCCTAAAAATTATATATAGGACTTACGGATGGGGGCCATAAAACGGGTTTTTTACCTAATTCACTAAGTACATTCCTCATAGTTAGAGTCGCTAGTGTTCCCATCAACATTAACTTTTTTACCCCCGGATGCGATTGACTCGAAACCAGCGATAGCGGTAGGCTTCTAAGGGAATAGAGGGCTAATTTTTTTAACTAGCATTATTCAATCAATAACAACGAGCTTTGCTCCTTATCGCCGTCTCCGCTGACGGATATCCTGACCCAAGAATTAGATAAGTGAAGCAACCAATCGTTGCTGCAATCATGTGATAAATTACCCGGATTTTGACTGCGTTTGTGCTGTGTTGGATGTCTAGATAAATTAAAAATGAACTGGCAGCAAGGGATGCGAATAATAAACGTTGCTCGCTCAGAAATTTGACTAAAGCTAAGACTGTTAATACCGTCGCATTTTGTAGCAGTGGTAGGAAAAATTATCCCGGTAATTTTAAGCGGCGTCGGAAACAACGATTGGCTCCTTCTAATGGTTTTAAGCTCCAATGTTTTGGCTTCCTTTGATTCCTCTATAAAGCCAATAAAAGAGCCGTGTAAATTCCAGCACCAAGAGCAAATGCCCAAAACCGACTTTCTCGTTCTTCTGGCAATTCTTCTTTGAGGACGTTGAGAACAATTCCTCCGGCTAAAAAAGCAAATAAAACTGCGATCGTAGTTTTTCCAATTTCAGTAGCGCTACCCAACACCCACCCCACAATAATAGCTGCTGCTAGTATCCAGCGTCCGATGCGGTCATAAATATGCTTGTGGTGTTCCCGCAAACCAGAGTCGTTCACTGCAAAGTGCAGCGCCATTGCACAAGAAAACAACAGCAGATTGGTAACGCCCGGTTGTTCCCGATGCAGCAGCAGATAGCCAATCAGAGCGTTGTAGATTGAAAAAGAGCCTATGTGCAACCAAAAAACAGCAGGACTGGTCACATCTTCTTCGCCACGCTGACGAGATAAATTTGCCATTTGCTCCAGGCCGTAAAATACAGTCAATCCTAACAAAGCTATTAAATAAACGTGGTGTTCTAGATAGGAAATAACTCCTGCTTCTACTTTCTCTAATACCGCTTGGTGCAGATTTAATTCCGGTAAAATATGCACAAAAACATAAGCTACCGAAACCCCACTTGCTGCTGAAAGCCAGCCACTGCGAGGAATAGGAGCAAACCGCAACTTGCCGCAAAATAAATGTGTCAGCGCTAAACCAATGGCAATCAGCGCGCTTAAAGCTAAAGTATTAGGAGCCGATCGTAAAGCTGTTGTTATTACCATAATTATGCTCAAGCAAATTAATCCTGTTCTAAAGCTTTAATGACTTGGTGATACCGCTCTTGCACATCTTTCTGGTCTTGATCCTGAGAGATTTGTTCGCGGCTACTATTTAAAATCATCTCCGCCTGACGGCGTAAAGCTTCTCGTTGTTTGGAATTGCGGGTGTAAGTGGCGATGCAAGCTATAGCTTCCAATAAGCGAATTGTTACCGCCACATCTGATTTACTGTACTGGCGAATTTGGTTAAAGGCAGCATCGACTAACCCTTGAAACGTCACTCCTTCAACAATGACGCGCAAATTCTGTTCATCGTCGTAGCGATAGGGCGAGGGAAAATCCCTTTGAGCGAGGCGGGATAATCCGGCGCTGAGTCGATCGATACACCGAATCGCAGTAAACGGATCGTTGATAGCAGGAGAAATCGCACGCAAGGCAATTTCAACTAACTGATCGATTGGAAATTCTACATCTTGATATTCAGTCCGTTCTTTGCCCAGAATAAAAGCATCGTTAATCTGTTGGGTCAGGCTTTGATTCACCCCTTTCTCCGGGAAAACCATCGCTAAATCGCTGCCCTTGACGATAAACTTTCCCGGTCGAGTTGTAAGACGTACAAGCAGATTGTAATGACGGGCAATTTTCATTAATTCGTCGTCATCGATTGCTTGCAAATAACCCTCGCCAGTGGCTTTGATTGGACTTGCTTCCGAGTCAAAATTTGCAGGAATTTCTCCCACTTGTCGCGAGTTGTTCGCTTTACCTTCTCCGATTTTTCCGGGAAACAGACGATCTAGAGCTTTGTCTAAATCGCCACTAACTTGAGTAATTACATGGGACGCTTGAATAATGGTTGATGCGTGATGGATAAAGTAAATCAGTACGCCGATACTGGCAATTGCCAATCCGGTAGCAACTGTAACCGAGAGTTGGGGTACAAAGAGACTGTATCCTTCTCCTTCTGCATGAATGGTTCGCAGTACGAGTAAACAGTAAATAAACGTGCCAATGAAAGTGCCAAGCACGATTTGATTGCCCGTATCCTGCATAAAATTACGCAGCAATCGGGGACCAAAATTTGAACTCGCCAACTGAAGCGCCACAATAGTAATGGAAAAAGCTGTAGCAACAACGCTGACCATTGAACCGGCAACCGATGAAAGAACCGATCGCGCACCATCGGCTCCACCCGTGTAAATCCACCTCCAGTTTGGTGTATTACCCGTGCGGTCAAGTGTCAGCATTGCGATCGCTAAAATCATCGACCCCACCGCCATCAACGTTGGGATAAACCAGTAGCTAGAGTGCAGCGAGTCCCAAAGTTTGCTTAACTTGACATTTTTCATGAGTTGGGGTGGGGTTAAGATTGTCCGTTGCCGTCTTGTTGCGATCGCAGTTCAATTAGTTTTTGCAGAGAACCGCTGATGCTGCGGGGTTTAGGAACTTCGCCACTACCAACGGGCCATCCTTCGCGTTGACGTTTGCGATCGCCATCCGTCTCTTCGGTTTGGTCGTGAAACAAAATTTGCTGCGTAGGAAAGGGCAAGTCGATGCCGTTGGCAGTCAGCTTTTTCTTAATCGCAGACAGCACCTTGTCCCGCGATCGCAGATCGTCAATTCGTCGCGGCGGAGCAATCCACCATCGAGCGCGGATATTGACACTACTTCCTGCAAGTTCCATCAGCAGCACGTCAGGAGCAGGGTCCTTCAAAACCTCATCCACGCTGTGCATGGCTTCCATCATTAACTGCTTGGCTCGGTCAATATCATCGCCGTACCCTATACCAACGTCGTATTCCATCCGGCGTTTATCAAAGGCGGTATTCACCATAACAGAATTGGTGAACAATTCGGCATTGGGAATTACAATCCGGCGGCCATCATAGGTTCGGATTGTTGTAGCGCGAGTTTCAATACTTTCTACCGTTCCCTCAAAGTTTTTAAACACAATCTGGTCATCGATTTGGAACGGTTCCGTCAAAAGAATTAGGATACCAGCTAGGAAGTTTTGTAAGATATCGCGAAAGGCAAAACCAATCGCTACCCCGCTAATTCCCAGCAGTTGCACCAAATCGCCTGCTTTAAATGTGGGAATTACAATCGACAAGGCAATAAACAGACCAACCAGAACAGTAATACCCTGCGCTAACCTTCCCAACACCAGTCCCAAATTCCGGGATTGGCGGTGGTTGCGGGTAACCTGCCTGACCGCTCTCTTAATTGACCGGCCAACAAAGAAAAAGATTGCAAAAACAATTAACGCTAGTATCATATTAGGCAGCAGGACAATGAAGTCATCGATCATGCTCTCAATCTTGTCCCAGACTCCGGATATTTCTGCTGTCATAAAACTTCCTCTTGCATCAGTTGTTATTGATAGTATTAAAATTAGCCATGTCAAACTCTATCTTAAGGCTGTAGATTACTGTAACGTGAGGCTAATTTAGGATTTAGACAGCGACAGTAAATATTGGCGATGGTGAGTTAGGCAGAAAGCTAACGCACCAACAATTTTTTTCAAGTGGATATCGAAGCCACATCTTGACCGTTGAGTTTTTGTGCGATCGCATCCAGCACCTTCTGTTCTGCTTCGGAAACCTCTCCCTTACTTTCGGCAATGCGACGGCATTGAGCTAATAGCGGTACTGCAAAGTCGGGGTTAAGTTGCTCTAACAATGCACCCAATGGTTTGGGGGACTTGATGTTAGCAGCAATCCTTTTGAGAGAATCGGCATTTAATTGCAAGACCTTCAATTCTGGCAGAATATCTTCCCAGTTTTTGTTGGGATAAGTTGCCAAAATCATGTGAACCATAATTTGATCCATCGCTGCTTGCTGCGCGATCGCCACATCGAGATATTTCTCGCTTTGTTGCTGGATCGCTTGCAGCGTTTCGGTTCCAGGTTCTTCAGTCTCTTCCCTCACTTTGGCTTCGTAGAACTGGCGCGCCGCATATCCCAGCGCGTACAGCATCGTAGCATTCGTACTCGCACCAATCATCGCGCCAGCCAGCGGTACGTTGCGTAAAAAGCCCAAACCAGCTCTCATTGCGTTGCTACCGCCTAGCGCTAACCCAAAAATTGCCAAAACCTCGCCTTTTCGGGCTGGCTGTTGCAAATCCATCCCATAAGCGGCGGCAATTTCATAAACCATTTCGGTTTGAATCGCAGTAGTCGCGGCTAAATCGATCGCCAGCAGTGCAGCCGCGACACCGGGTAAAATGCTGCTAGCAAATCCGACACCACCGGCGTGGATCGCTTTTTCCACCATAATGCGATGGGCAATTTCGCTGGGATCTTCATTGGGATACTTTTGTTGGAGTTCCTTGACTTGAGCTTCGGCTTTGGCTAAGTCGATGCGATCGCTCACCCCAACTAACCAATCAAGCCTGAGTACCCCTGCGACTTGTTTAACAAAGGGAAGATTGCCAACATAAGTTACCGCATCTCCGGTTCCTTGCGTCGCTTGTCCAATCAATCGATAAGTTTGTTTAGCAGCAGCTTCCCCCCAATCAACTGCTGTGTCAACAACCGCTTTGCCTGTATTCAGTGCAGATTCTGTTGTCTCGGCAATGAAATTTAACAAACCAGACTTTTGCTGTGAATTAGTTTCTTTGTTTGGCTTTGATTGGTGATCCATCACTGTTTTTTCAATTAACTACAATACGCCAGGTTTTGAGTTTGGACGTAGCCTCTCAGCAGCACTGTAATCGGCACCCAACCATCCCTTCCTAAACTTTCAATCGTCACTCTTCGTCCATTCTCACCAAGACTTTGAATCGTCACATTTCGCGCGGAATCCATGATGCCAATCACTTCGCTGTTAGCCGTCGGTTGTCGCCGAACCTTAAGACCATTCCTCGCAATAACCTGGCGACAGCTATCCGGTACTTGCGTTAGCAAATATTCACCTTGAATCTGTGTTTTATTTGTATAAGTGGCGAACGAGGGAGCAACTAAAACCGTTGCCGTTAACAAGATCGAACTTGTTAACCTTGTATATTTTTGCCATCTCCTCTGCTCTTGCATCGCTTTATCTCCTTTTAAATCTCTATGCCAAAACCTTAGAAAAGGTTTTTAGCTCGTTCATCTTCTCTAAGAAAGAATGACTCACCATCCCAAGGGTATAAAATAATTCGAGTCGCTGCTGTGCTTGTTGAATTTTCTGGTTTTATCATCGCTAATCAAGCATAAACGCGAGGTTTGCGAGCGCCAACAGCAGCACCAATCATTGCCGCGGCCAAACCCAGCAAAGAGCCAAGTAGAAATGACCAAGCAGCTTTAGCTGTATTACCACCGATATCGCGAACTTGATTTGGGTCTACATTCGGCGCTTGATTCGGTATATTAACGCCGCCCTGTTGTTGTACTTGATTGGAAATTTCTCCAGCATTAGCAGCGGCAGCGCCAACAGCACCCGATATCCCGCTTGCTAATAACCAAGAACTAAGTGCTAAGGTAGTTCCCCACAGAATTGCTGCATTCAAAAGTGCTGTTTTCTTAGTCATAGGGCCGCAGCTTTGAGCCATCACCCAACCACTTAAAAATAGGGAAATCAGCAAACGGATAATCGACAAAATTACGACCCCAAAACCAACGGAACCTGCATCCGCCCCTGTTGCACCCGCGCTTAATCCGATCGCCATTGCCAAAGCGCTTAAACCCAGTTGAGTGCCCAGAGCGATCGCAATTCCTGCCAAAATTGACCCCCACCTCACTCGATCTTGGTAATCCACCAGCGGATTGACGATTGTAGGCTCAGTGAGTTGACTGCCCGATCGATCTGGATAAGTCATAAAAGATTAACCCCTGCGTTACGTTGTGACTTTTTCCTTGAGGGTAATTTAATTTTACTTAATCATCATTACCAGAATATCTACCGATGGGCCTAATATTTTTAAGTTGAAAATTTTAAATATCAAAAGTAGTAATTTCGCTCATAAAATCGAAATCTTCTTTTAAAAAAAACCAGCAGCTAGTTTAGAGATGCCCTTAATTTTGTAAGATATCCCGTAGTTAAGGTGATAATAAAACCTAATAAATCCTTGTGATAGTTGGTGCCAGAAAGGTTTTAGGTTGGCTCCACCCAACCTACGAATGATTAGATAAATTTCTTACATTAAGTACAGGGAAGCTAAATTCATCCACCTAAAGATAGAAAACTATAAATAAATATCGCTATCTTGATGATTTTCAATTTGCTGAATCATTCATAAGAAGGAAGTATGAGAACTGATGTCTATCTAAAGTAAGTGCACAAGTTGATGTAGATAGTACAGGAAACAACAATGTTACTTTACAAAATTGAGGATTTTAATCCCAACTACCGCCAAGCAGCTTTTGATGACGACGATATCAAAGGGCTGGATGTGTATGCCGGAAATACCGTTGATAACTCCCATCAACATTAACTTTTTCAACCCAGGATTCGATTGACTCGAAACCAGCGATAGCCGTAGGCTTCTAAGGGAATAGAGGGCGAGTCGGCATCGAGAGATTCATACAGGCGATCGCCAAATAAATCGAACAAATGGCTGTATTCGCGAGATTTCAGCGTAGCGGTACAAGGTTTGTCGGCTAGATTGTGGACAGCAATCACCGTCCTGCCTTGCCAGTCGCAGCAGTGGGCTAACACCGAAGGAGAGTCGGTTTCCAGAATGTGCCACTTGCCCCTACCCAACTCAGGACATTGCTTGCGGATGCTGATTGCACGTTCCATCCAGTTAATTAATGAGCCAGGATCGCGCTGCGCTGCGAGGACATTGACTTGTTTGTAACCGTATTCTCCGTTGGCGATCGCAGGTCTGGCAAGGGCATCAGTTGCAGCCGTCGAGAAGCCACCATTTGCTGCATCTGACCATTGCATCACCGTGCGGACGCTGTCTCGACCTTCCAGCGAAAGATCGTCGCCCATGCCAATTTCTTCGCCATAGCGCAGCATGGGTGTACCAGGCAGGGTGAAAAGCAAGCTGTAGACCAGTTCAATCCGGCGGCGGTCACCTCCCAGCATCGGTGGTAAGCGACGACGAATCCCCCGCCCGAAAATTTGCATAGTTTTATCAGGGGCAAACGCTGCAAAAATTTCCTCTCGTTCCGATGAAGTAATGCGGTCTAGCGTCAGTTCATCATGGTGGCGCACAAAATTAAGCCACTGACAAATCGGAGGAATATCCGGTAAGGTTTTTAGTCCATCGCGCAGCGCTGTGGATTCTTGACGCGCCAGGGCCAAAAACAGATGCTGGTTGAGCAAAAAGTTGAACAGGATGTGCATTCTGTCGCCCTTAGCAAAGTAGATAGAAATTTGCTCGCGATCGACATTTGCTTCTGCCAGCAACACTGCATCACCCTGACGCGATGACACAAACTCTCTCATTTCTTCCAAGAAACCTCGCAGGTTTTCGGGGTCTGCACCTTCGATGCCAATTCCTTTAATTAAAAAGGGAACAGCATCAATGCGAAATCCAGACACGCCCAGTTCTAGCCAGAAACCCATAATTTTGCAGATTTCTTCTCGTACCGCCGGATTGGCAATATTCAAATCTGGCTGTTCCTTATAGAAGTGATGCAAATAGTAAGCGTTTGCTTGTTCGTCGTACTCCCAAATACTGTCCTCGGCATCGGGAAACACCAGCATTTCTGGAGCTGTTTTGGGTGGATTTTCTGACCACACGTAGTAATTGCGATACTTGGAGTTTTTATCGCTTTTGGATGCCACAAACCAAGGATGCTGATTGGAGGTATGATTTACTACCAGATCGATCAGCACCCGAATTCCTCGTTCCCTTGCTTGGTGCATGAACTCGACAAAATCTCCCAGGGTTCCGAGTCTCGGATCGATGTTGTAGTAATCCATCACATCGTAACCATTGTCGCGGTTAGGGGAAGGATAAAACGGCAGCAACCACAAACAAGTAATTCCTAGCGCGGATAAATAGTCTAGGCGGTTGATAAGTCCCTGAAAGTCGCCAACACCATCGCCGTCAGAGTCCATGAAGGTTTCAACATCGAGGGAGTAGACAATTGCGTTTTTATACCAGAGGTCTTTCATTGCAGTAAATTTCTTAAGAGAGAAACTGTGTAACCTGGCTTTGTTCCGAAACCAGGTCACAGGGTTATTTAGGAAGCTGAATGCCACGGTTATAGCTCATCTTTCGGAATATGAGCCTCAGTCCTGTTGTCCCAATTAAAAATATATCTCTCAATATAAAGGTAGATGAAATATCTCTCAAGATAATAAATTAATTACGTTTTTTCAATTAAAAAACGGTCGATCCGGCTGACTATCATTAGCAGGAGCGATCGCTACGAATTTCCGATTAGATGTTCATCCAAATAGCCAAGTTCTTTAGCTTGTAGCTGCCCTGTCTTCGCTCTCTTTCGCCAAGACAGTGCAAAACCACAAACATTAGTTATATCGGTCAGCCCTTGTCATTCCTAACAACCTAGGAGCTATGTTTGCCTTTAGCGATCGCCCATGCTGCCAACTAATCTTCTACCCAATTGAGTAACCCAAGAGAAGTAACAGCTCCAAAAAAGTGAGCGCCAATCAGATTGACGTTTGCCATCGTCACAAAAATATCTAGGGAACGAATCACATTTTCTGGCGAATAAGCTGTCATCGCTTGGGGCTGACTAAGAGTTTTTGCGAGGACTACAGCAACTGTTTCTTCAGAAGCAACAAAGGCGATTAATACCCCCACCAAACTAGAAACTAATCCAATCCGTAAGGTGTGAGTAATATGTTCTTTGCTGGGATAGACCTGGGAATTTTCGGCGTGCAAAAGTCTGCCTAACAGCCTATAGCGAAAATCCCAAAATATTCTAAAGCCCAGCAATAACAGGCCAATTATTGCTAAAACTACCCCGAAACCAATACCTGCATTATTGGTTTGTTCGCCCATGTTGCGACCCAACATAGCAAATAATAAAACAATGCCGGAAACAGCACCCAAGAATAACTGTATCCAGAAGCTAAATCGACTAAACAAGCGAAAAGTTGCGACGAATTCGCTTTGGGTCAGCGGTTGCGACAAGGATTCTGGTTGATTCAGTTGATTCATATATATACACCTTATTGCTGAATTGATCATGAAAGCAAACGACGTAAGAAATAGGTTCTGCTTGTCTTCCTGTCGCCAGCGATCGCCTTGTGGTTAGCTATTAGAGTTTTCCTGAAAAGTCAGTTAAGGGCAAGCAGGATGCCTGATGTTTAGGAACCGACTGGGGCAATTTTCGGTAAATAAAAGGTTGAACTCAACACAGCCACTGCCGTTGTGGTTGATTGGATTTTCCTCAAATCCTCCCGGTTTGGAACAATCAACTTCTTGCGGTAATGGGAATTTAGAGTCTTAAAAATCGACTTAGGCAAAACGTCTCTTGTTTCTGTTCAACATTTCACAATCTTGCTTCTATCTCCATTTAATCTAACTAGCCAGACCTTGCCATCTGTCTGATGCCATAAGAAAATATCCCCCTGATGGAAGATGATTGAGCGAAAATTTATGATACAGCTTTGAGTTAAGTGCGATCGATCGGAGTATGGGCGATAGATGCTTGATTCCCAACTGTGGCACTGGGGCGCATCCATTCTTGCAACCTCCATAACCTAGTTAAGGCAGCTATTCCAGATTCCCTACTATTCATATGCGAGTTTGGAGATATTCGTTGCAAGCAAGATTACCCGGACAAATTTTTGCTCGCCTTCCCAGTATTGACGATTTAACCGAACAAATTTAAACGATTTTTATGTAAACCAATTCGCATTTATTTGTTGTATTCCCACTATATAAGCCTAATTATCCATAGCTTATTAATTATATTTTTGACCATAATCCTGGTAAATCCGATGCCATACCGCTACGGAACTCTCAGCCTTTTTCCGGGTTTTTACCGTCAGCGAGCCGATGAAATTATCTCAAAAGGCGAAGAGGGTTTAATGGGTTTGTTGGCAGGCATTGCATAAAGCATGAGTTTTATTGCTATAGCAATCCTTGCAGGAGTCCTAAATCTTTTACCCACCCCAACCCTCCCCTTAGTAAGGGGAGGGAGTAAGAAATTTACAAATGATTTTGGCTTGCTATATTACGAGCCTTATTGGTTTCTTTACTTTGCAAGTAACACTGCTTTGTGTTAACGAGATTGTGGCATTTATATTCGCTTTTCTTCCCTATATAGGCAAATTTTTAATGGTAATTTCAGCACGGCTGCATTTATTTGATTCGCCTGGGAAACCAGCCTAAGTGTTGTTGCTATATTTCCTAATTGCACAAATTGGAGCAGGCTGTTTTGTCACCCCTATTCTTATGAATAAGCAGGTAGATTTGCTTTCCAATTACACCTTAGCACTCAAGACAGTTTTTAGATTTTTATTGGTTTTTTGGGGATGATTTTTAACGCAGCCCATTCTAATTGTTATTAAAAGTTTGGTTAAATAACTTTTAATCAAGGATATACTATATTGCTGGCAGACTGCTCCATCACGGAAGCTGTCTAATAGCCCATAAAGCTAGATTTGTCAAGGGTAATAAATGTGAAATCTCTCAATCAATCAACCGATGAAACTCCCGCTCAAGACTGATGAAAAAGATCTCTAAACAAGCTAATAATTAAACTTATAGATAATAACATAAATTATTTGTTTAAAAACTCAGTTAACGGGAAAGGAATTCACCATAGGCGTATGCCAGCAGTCGTTAACAACTAAAGTATAAAAAATATGAAACGGGACAACTCACCCACCGACAGCATTAAAGACTCAATTGGACAGGCAGCTTCTCATCCCTGGTTTGAGCGACTGGCAAGATTGGGATATGCTTCCAAAGGCTTAGTTTACTTTATTGTCGGTTTTCTAGCAGCACAAGCAGCCTTTAGTACGGGCGGCAGGACAACCGATACTAGCGGTGCATTATCAGAAATTGTTAACCAACCCTTCGGTAAAATTCTGCTATTTCTTGTAACGATTGGCATTATTGGTTATGCCCTTTGGCGTATCGTTCAGACAATTCTAGACCCAGAACACCAAGGACAGAAAATGGATGCCAAGCGAATTGCCCAACGCATTGGCTACGCCTTAAGTGCTTTAGGTTACGCAGGTTTGGCTTTAACGGCTGTAAAACTGATAATGGGTTCGGCCGTTAGTAAGAGCGATTCAACCGAAGATTTGACAGCCCAAATATTAGCGCAACCGTTTGGACAATGGCTGGTAGGATTGGCGGGATCAATTGTTATTGGTGTAGGATTTTCTTATTTCTACGAAGCATATAAAGCCAAATTTCGCCGCCATTTCAAGCTAGATGAAATGAGCCCAACCGAGCAAAAGTGGGCGACACGGTTGGGTCGATTTGGAATTGCTGCCCGTGGAATTGTTTTCGTTATAATCGGTTTTTTCTTCATTCAAGCAGCAAGGCTATCGGATGCCAGCCAAACGAAGGGATTGGGCGAGGTCTTGGCAATTCTGGCACAACAGCCTTTTAGTCCAGTGATTTTGGCTCTAGTACCTTTGGGTTTAATTGCCTATGGCATCTACTCGGTAATTGAAGCTCGCTATCGGCGAATTTTCCGCTCATAAGCTTGCCCGTTATACGGAAAGTTATGAATTTTGAGTACAAGATTATTTTGGGTGAATTAAAAATTTATCTAACTCAAAACTCAAAACTTTTACTAGGCGTCCTGATTAAATCACCTGCTTTTAAGTCTAGAGATTTTAACTCAAAACTTAAAATTCAAAACTTAAAACTCAAAACTCAAAACCCCTAAAAACTTATGGCACAAATTGGTTATCACGCTTCCCACGAACAGTTTAAGCCCAGCGAACTGCTGAAATATGTCCAAATGGCAGAACAAGCTGGCTTTACCCATGCCCTTTCTTCCGATCACTTTCATCCTTGGAGTGAAGCGCAAGGACAAAGCGGTTTTGCTTGGTCTTGGTTGGGTGCAGCAATGCAAGCAACGCCGAGGCTTTCCTATCGGGTTGTTTGCGCTCCCGGACAGCGGTATCATCCGGCTATTATTGCCCAAGCTGCGGCCACGTTGGCAGAAATGTTTCCAAATCGTTTTTGGCTCACGGTTGGCAGCGGTCAAGCGTTGAACGAACATATTACTGGGGATAAGTGGCCTACTAAGAGCGATCGCAACGCGCGCCTCAAAGAATGTGTCGATATTATCCGCGCCCTTTGGGCAGGAGAAACCGTCACCCATCGCGGTTTAGTGTGCGTAGAAGATGCAAAACTCTATACCCGCCCGGAAATTCTCCCATTAATTATCGGCGCGGCAGTTACCCCAGAAACCGCAGAATGGTTGGGCAGTTGGGCTGATGGATTAATTACTACTTCTCGCCCACCTGAAAAGTTAAAAAAAGTCGTTGATGCGTTTCGTCGCGGTGGCGGAGAAGGGAAACCAATGATTTTGAAAGTGCAGCTTTCCTATGACAGTAATGCAGAGAAAGCACTACAAGGCGCTCACGATCAATGGCGCAATAACATCTTCAAAAGCAAAATGTTGACAGAACTGATAACACCGGATCAATTTGATGCCGCCGGGGAGTTTGTGCAACCAGAGGAGTTATATCAACACGTCCGCATCTCGGCAGACCAAGAGCAGCATATTGAGTGGTTGCAAAAAGATATTGAATTGGGGTTCGATCAACTAATTTTGCACAACGTTAACCGAGAGCAAGAGCAGTTTATTGAGGTGTTTGGCGAAAAAGTAGTGCCAGGGCTGAC
This sequence comes from Microcoleus sp. MON1_C1, assembly GCF_036701945.1. Lineage (NCBI taxonomy): Bacteria > Bacillati > Cyanobacteriota > Cyanophyceae > Oscillatoriales > Microcoleaceae > Microcoleus > Microcoleus sp. MON1_C1. The sequence goes on from NZ_JAUBRO010000008.1 coordinate 149,422, forward strand.
AACAAGTTGATTTGTAATTATGATGCTACTGATATCATTCCGGCGTGCCGGAATGATATCAAATCCCCGCTTCATCGTCGGCCGTAAAGTCGAATCAAGCTGCCAACAAATAATTCGCGCTATTTTCAGTTTTTTGACTCATAGTCAACAGTCAACTATCACCGACGGTGCAACTGGAATCGATATGACTTACCGACTAGGATTGTCAGAATCCTGAGTGCGATCGCTATCTCCCAAACCCAATGCGGTTCGCCACTTATCGGGATGGCGCGGTATCAGCATTCGGACATCACGATCGGGCAAGCCCATGCCAGCATCTTTGAAGGCAAGAACGATATGAAATGTCTGCTGAGCTTGTTGAGCTGCAACTGGCTCAGATTTTACTAAAAAACTAATCGCATAGATGCTAAACGACAAAGCTAAAAATGCTGTACTTAATTAACGGCAAACGCCAGCAATTAGACATTATAAAGCTCATCTTTTTTGGGAAGTGTAGTAATTTTGTAGGTTCGTATTTGCGCTTCAACGCATATGTGGTTGAAGACAGCGCAACTACAAACCCTTGTTCAATTCATTCGCACTCTAACGCCCTTCCGTCTTCACGTCCAACTCTTCACGACGCAGTGTTTCCGTTGCCTCAACAATCTCCGTTTCAACTTCTTTCCTGATGTTAACTTCTTCGCGCACAAAAGCTTCTTTTTTGAGCTCAGCAGTTTCTTCGTAAACTTCCATACGCATCACCTTTTCCTGCTGGAAGGGAGTATCCCGAGTTACTGGCGCACCTGCATTTTCTGGAGTTATACTCTCAATTACAACTCGCTCTTTTTCTGTGGGAATTGAAACTCGTGCCGTTTCGGTTTCTACTCGCTTGCTAATTGCTACCTCGCCAGCTTTGTGACGGCTTTTCTCTGCAACCAGTCGTTCTTCGTAGAGTCGGAATTTGTAATGCTCGCGCTCGTTCATCTGATACAATTGAGGCTCTTGTTCGTAAGTGTAGGTGTTGCGGTCATGAGCAGCAGCCCTAGCTTGGTTAGAGACAGAACGCGGCATAGAAAGTGGTGCAGATGCCTCTAAAGGCAATGATGCTTCTACAGGTGCAGACGCTTCTACAGGTAGAGTACGATAAACACCCCGCACTTGTTCTTCATAATCGTAATCAACCACCATCCCATCCTCATACGTGGGTAGTCTTTCTGCTTGGTCTTTACTCCTCAAACCCGTCGCGTAGATGCGTTCTGCATCAACATCCACTCGACAAAGAGCAACTGGAACTAATACCTTCTTGCCAAAGATCCAGAAACCCGTGTCAACAACAAAATATCGGAAACGTCCTGTCTCATCAACTAGCGCGGTATCGATGGAGCCAATCTTTTCATCTGTATTTCCAGCATAGATATCCAGACCTTTGATATCTTCGCCATTAAAAGCAGCTTCGCGGTAGCTGGGATTAAAATCTTCAATTTTGTAAAGTAACATAGGAGTCCTTCCCTTTCTATCTACATCAACTTATGCCCCCATTTTAGATAGAACTCAAATTTGATGCTTCCTTCTTATGAAGGATTAAATGAAACAGAATAGTACGATGAGTATATTTATTTTGATTTTTTTCTGTCTTGGGATAGATGAATAGTCATTTTTTATCCGCCTTCCGCCCCCTCAATTTTCACAATCGGTTTTTAACTGTTTTTATCAAACAATAAAATTATAAGGTATACTTTAATACGCTAAATTAACGGATATAAAACATTTTATAGACGAACTTATTACTTTAAAACTAGAGTTGTGTGGGTATTACATATATTCATAACCCTCAAGGAAAAACAAGAAAATAATTGGTTTTTATCTGTTTGAGCTAAAAAAGCAACAAACGACTCGAAAGTTGCAACATCTCTTTAGACTGGGAATAATAACATAAGGTCTTGCGATGTAACCCGCGCCAGATAATGTCTGGACTCCGGTGTTATGCCCTTCGACCGCAAGCCCTAAATATCATTATGAATATATGCAATGCCTCCTATTCAGCAAGCAATTTCCCATAACTGACGACTAATGACTAATAAAAACAAATTCCCCGGCCTAACCAGGGAACGAAAGATATTAAAAAAAGTAATGTTGTTTTAATAAATTGAATAGGCCAAAAAGCGGCGATAATTTAGTAGCAGCGCTTGTTGATTTGAGAGCGGAGGCCGGGGCGGGCATTCCTGTGTAGGTGCCGCACCCGATCGCATTTTCCAGTCTCAAGAAAACAGTTGCATTCATATTTGAGCACCAATTAAGCTTGGCTGCTGTTGCGAGTCTGGCTAGCCAGCTCCAACAGTTGCGCCCAGCGTTTTTGGACTTGTTTGGGAGTGCATTTGAGGGCGGTGGCGATCGCCTTGTCGCTTTCTTGATTCCGCTTCATGTCTAACAGTTGCTGCTGTTCCGGCGACAGTTGAGCGCGAAATGCTTCCCATTTGTCCGAAGTCATTCCCAGCTTTTGATCGACATCAGCACCCAGCCATTCGTGCACGAGTTTCCAATTTTGAGTGCGGGCAAATTTTTCGACGTGGTACTTGAAACGTTGTTGCAAGTAGTCGCGCTGGCGGGAAGACAAACCGAGCGCGCGGTCAATTTCCGAAGCCGAAAGGTCTTGCAATTTTAAAGTTAAGTAATTCACGCATTCTGGCTGATTTTGCGATTCCAGATAGGCGATCAATTCCGAGACTACTCGATCGCGCAGTACAGCATCAGCCGGATCGACAGTTTCCGATACCATTTGCTCGCGCACTTGTTGCAGCGCCGGAGAGCGGCTGTACATTTCCGCTTCTTCTCCCTTGCCGGATTCTACAGCCATTTCAATGTCGATCGCAGTTTCTGGAGGCTGACCCTTGGCAAATCCTTGAGCGCGCAACACGATCAGGCGTTGGCGGTTGCGGCCGGGCAAACCAATTTGGCGCTTGGCGTAGTGTTCGGTGAAAGCCATGTACTCAGCTAATTCTAGCTGCGTGCGGGGCTGGTAGGTGACATCGAGTTGGTGTTCGCGGCGGAAAGCTCGCAGAGATTCGATGTAAAAGCCTTGCAAAAAGTCTTCAATCATGTTATAGCGAGCTTGGAAGTTCAAGTTCGAGCGGAAAGAAGCAACGTGGCGGTAAATCATAGCCGCGAGGTGGGAGTGCAGTTCGACGCGGCCTTGTTTGGAACCGAGGCGGTAGTATTGCAGGGTTTTTTGCAACCGGTGCTCGGCCAAGGTGATTTGCCAAGCTTCAACTTCGCCGGAAATTTGGATGCGATCGCTTTTTTGGCAAATCCGTTCGACTTCCTTAGCAATCCGCATCGCCACTGCTTGAGCGCTGCGGCTGGCAGTTTTCATTTCGGCTTGCAATTCTTTGAGGGCGAAGTTAGCCAAAGCGAGGATATCGATGCTGGGAACAGTATTGATTTCGGCGTTTGGTTCGCTGGAGGCGGCTGGAATGCAGTTGAGGTCAGAAGCGGTGTTGCAGTTGACGGTGGTGGCAGCTTTGACAGTCATGGCGTTTATCGGGTGGTAGGGCACAGCGGGTGTGCGAGGACATTTGTTAGAGAGTGAGGTGGCAGTTGCTGGCGGTTTCGCTTGCTGTGCTGATTCAACTCTCTATACATTGAATGTTACGGAAGTAGAGATAACCGCAGTGATGCCAGTGTTCCACTCTCTCATCCAACAGTTTTTGGCTGCTGAATCTGATTCTAAGCGCTGGCTGTGGAAGATTGGTTTTATTGCCATTAAAGCCTTACTGTACAAGCATTCTGAGCTGTATTTTGGTGGGGCGAGCGCGAAAAAGATTGACGGTGTTCCAGGGCCGCTGAGTGGACGATTTACAAAGTGGTTTTTTAAGGGTTTGATGTTCTGGAATCGGGATGGGAGAAAATGTAGCGAAAACCCATGTCTTCTGAACCTACGCAACAGCAGTTAGGAAACCCGGTTAATCTGAAAATTTGCTCTTAGTAAAACGCGCAACGGCCTTTTTTGAACGAACCGCGAAGACGCAAAGGACACGTTCGGCGAAGCCGTTCCCGAAGGGTAGGAAGACAAGAAAAGTAGGGTGCGGTGCGGTGCACACAGAGGCCTGTCAACCAACTCACCCGCATTCTCTCTCTAATATCAAAGTCACCGGCCCGTCATTGTCGATCGAGACTTGCATCATCGCTCCAAACAAGCCTGTTTCGACTTTTAAGCCGCTCTGGCGCAACTTTTCGACAAATTTATCATAAAAAATTTCAGCTCGTTCAGGAGCCGCGGCTCGGTCAAATGAAGGTCGCCGACCTTTGCGGCAGTCCCCATAGAGCGTAAACTGACTCACAACCAGCAACTCGCCGCCGATGTCTTGTACGGACTTGTCCCAGCGCCCGGTATCCGTGGCAGAGTCGGGAAACAAACGCAATTCCAGGCATTTGCGAGCCATCCAATCGAGTTCTGCTTCGGTGTCGGTGTCTGCAATACCTACAAGCAAATTAAGTCCGCAGCCAATTGTGCCGACAATTTGACCTTCAATTTCGACTTGAGATGATTTTACTCGCTGGATGATGACTCGCATTGACCTGCTTTTTGGTAGCATCCTAGGATTATTTGAACAGCAGCGCAATCGCCGTGTCGCCATGAAAATGAAATTGTCAGCCACTCACCACTAAATCTTAGATTAAGCGTGGGGGCTTCAAAGGCAAGTTTATAGTTGACCCGCCTGAGTCTTAAATGACACGGCAGGCTTAGGCTCGATCACTGGTTCAGGACACTGAGATTGGAGGGTTATGCGCGCACGGCTAATGTGTATGTCAACTAGACAGAAATGACCCAGCATTAAAATCAAAGCCAAAAACCAGGCAGTGTAACCAATAAATTTGAGAAGGGCTAATAAACAATTAGCAAAAAAAAGAAAAATGTCATCTTGAATTTTTACCCAAAAACACCAAAAATTCCTTTGGAGTCGTAATAAAAAGAGCGAAATACAATCACGAATTCTTTTTAGCTGCCGATTGCTCATAGCCCGTCTCCTTGCAAGCTTGTTGTAATAGCTTAGCCGAAAACAAGGAACGTGAGACGGTCAAGGGAAACTCCCAGACCTCGTTGAGTTTGCCAACTATTGCGCTGGTTGTGGGAAGTAGGAGTGGTCAGAGGTGGTGCGAACAGCATAAAGGTGCAGAGATTACGTAAAACCAACGCAACTCTGCACCTTTGAAAGCAGTGGCGATCGTGCTTTTGAGATCGGCGGACAGTATAAGTGTGCGGCTCTGTTTTTGTTAGCAACAATAAAATAGGTCGATCGCTCTTTTTATTCGAGGGCGCTCTTTTTCTTGGAGGGCACTCTTTTTCTTGGAGAGCGATCGACCTTCATTGTCCCCATCCATCTCCAGTTCGCGATCGCGAAAACAATTACACCGCGACGCTCTTTGGTTTAGGTGAAAAGAATATTTTACTGTTAGTTCTTCCCAAAACCTTTACCGCGACTGGTTGAAGGCATACAAAGACAGTTTTCGAGTTGCGATCGCAAAGTCTCGGTATCCAAACCCTGACCGATGAGAACAACCTGGTTTTTCCGCTCGCCTTTCCACTCGTCATCGTCCATCGTAAATCGCTTGCCGCTCAAGTGAAAAATATGCCGTTTGGGGCTTTCTTCAAACCACATAATCCCTTTCGCGCGAAACACGTTTGTTGGCAGTTGGTTGTCTAAGAAATATTGAAATTTCCTCAGAGAAAAGGGCTTCTCGCTCTGGAAAGAAATTGAGGTAAATCCGTCATTTTCTAAATGGTGGGAGTGGTCGTGATGGCTGTGGTCGTGATGGTCGTGATGGTCGTGATGGTCGTGATGTTCGTGATGTTCGTGGTCGTGGTGGTCGTGGTGGTCGTGATGCTCGTGATGCTCGTGGTCGTGACTGCTAGGAGTTTTTTCAGATTGGAAATATTTGTCAGATTCAAACAATCCGACGCTGAGGACTAGCGGTAGGGGAACTTCCGATTTTACGGTTCGCAGAATTCTAGCACCTTCTTTGACATCCCGAATCTTAACTTCCAACAAATCTAAATCTGCTTCTTCAACCAAATCAGTTTTGTTGAGGATAATTATATCGCCGTAAGCTATTTGACTGTAAGCTGCTTGAGAGTTGAACAAATCTAAGCTGTAGTTGGCTGCGTCTACTACTGTCACTATCGAATCGAGACGAGTCAGGTCGCGCAGTTCTGTGCCTAAAAAAGTCATCGCTACTGGCAGCGGGTCGGCGAGTCCGGTTGTTTCGACTACTAGATAATCGAGATTTTCTTGACGTTCCAAAACTTTGTAAACTGCATTAACCAAATCTTCATTAATTGTGCAGCAGATGCAGCCGTTGTTCAGCTCGACCATGTTGTCGTCGGTGGTGACAATCAGTTCGTTGTCGATGCCGATTTCGCCAAATTCATTTACCAAAACTGCTGTTTTCAAACCCTGCTGGTTGGTCAGGATGTGGTTGAGCAGGGTTGTTTTACCGCTGCCGAGAAATCCTGTAATGATTGTAACGGGCAATCCGTGTTTGGGAGCGTCCATCGCCAGTTCTGTCTCGGACTGAGTTGTAGATTGCATAGCTTGAATGTCAAATAAGGTCTAAAGCTTAAACTTGTGGTTCTTATTGTATCTTAATTAGGACAAGGCCCCGTAAACCCAGTTGCTCGGAGAAATGTTGGGTTTGGTGGCCAGGTATCTACGCATCAATCGGCAATCAGCGCGAGAGTGCAAAATAAGTGCGCCGCTAATTATGGACAATTGCTAACGCGGTCGATCGCACTTTTTTATTTTTTTGATAATTTTTTTGTTCCGAGTACCTGTCGCTGTTTGCCTGCAACGAGTTTTCCCGGTAAATCCAGCAGCGACAAATTTGGGCCCACGTCAAGCTGAGTGCGATCGGTCAATTCCCGCTGCTCTATAATAGTTTTAATTATTGAGCTGCCTAAAATATTTAAACCTCAACGAAAACAGGGCGGCGGCTAACTATAGCCACCGCCCTCAAGATAGTATTGCGCTATCTAAGTCTGTGCTTACGCAGGAAGCAAGACTGAATCAATAATGTGGATGACGCCATTATCAGCAGCAACATCGGCTGTGGTAACGGTAGAATCATTGATTTTGACGCCATTGGAAGCATCAATTTTAACTTCTGAACCTTCAACTGTTTTGGCAGATTTCAAATTGACCACATCAGCGGCCATAACTTTGCCAGAAACGACATGATAAGTCAAGATTTTTGTGAGCTTAGGAATGTCCTTAAGCAGTGCTTCTACAGTACCTTCGGGAAGCTTAGCAAAAGCTTCGTCAGTAGGCGCAAAAACAGTGAAGGGGCCAGCGCCTTTGAGAGTATCTACTAAACCAGCAGCTTTGACAGCAGCAACTAGGGTTGTAAAAGATCCAGCCGAAACGGCGGTATCAACGATATCAGCCAAGTGAGTCACCTAGTTTTTGTAATCTATAAATCACTATAACGCTAAAAAGTTAATTTAGCTACATTAATTTTTTCTCTAGTTCTGTGGGGTTTTCTGAATATTTAAGATAGCACCGTGTAATTTAACTCGTTTCATAAAGTACCTATCTAAAGGTAGATCTTTTTTTTGGGATTTTACTGTATTTTAATTCATTAATGTAATCCTAAATATATTAATAAGATAATCGCGCCTGCCCGGTGTTTAAACTAAACGCAGGGGCGATGGCTCGGAACCCCGGAAGCTAAAACATTTTGATTGACTTGGCAAAACATTCAACATTAAGCACAGCGCTAAGGCCCGGTAAAACCCGCCACCCCGACTGATGGCAACAGTTTGGGAAATCCAGATCTAAACTGTTAACAAACATTAACTAGCGGAAGGGTGACATGAGATACAAACTACTAGGTCACAGCGGACTTCGCGTTTCCGAAATCTGCCTCGGAACCATGACTTTTGGGGAAGAGTGGGGTTGGGGGAGTTCCTACGACGAAAGCGGGAAAATGTTGGACGCCTTTGCAGAAGCGGGTGGCAATTTCATTGATACCGCGAATCTCTACACCAACGGTACTAGCGAAAAATATGTCGGTGAGTTCATCGCAGCCGATCGCGAAAAATGGGTAGTTGCCACTAAGTATAGCCTCAACATGAAGAATGGCGAAATCAATGGTTTCGGCAACCACCGCAAAAATATGGTGCAAGCAGTAGAGGCCAGTTTGAAGCGATTGCAAGTTGAATACATAGATTTGCTATGGCTGCACGCTTGGGATTTTACCACACCCGTTGAAGAAGTAATGCGCGCTTTTGACGATTTGGTGCGCGCCGGCAAAGTTCTTTACATCGGCATTTCCGATACGCCGGCTTGGATTATTTCTCAAGCAAATACGATCGCCAACCTGCGCGGTTGGACACCATTTATCGGCTTGCAAATCGAGTATTCTTTAAAAGAGCGAACTCCTGAACGGGACTTGATCCCTATGGCAAAAGCCTTTGATATTGGCGTCACAGCTTGGAGCCCCCTAGCAGCAGGTTTGCTGACAGGAAAATACAACACTTCAGAAACAGCCAGCGAAGCTAAACGGCTGAATTCACCTGAATCGGGAAAAATTAACGAACGAGACCTCCAAATTGCTGGCGAAGTTAGCAAAATAGCAGCCGAAATTGGCAAACCTGCTTCTCAAATAGCCCTAAATTGGCTGCGACAACAGCCAGTCCAAGTTATTCCGATTGTGGGTTCCCGCAAACTCTCGCAACTTCAGGAAAATCTCGCTTGTTTGGAGTTTGAATTAACGCCGGAGCAAATGCAGCAGTTAGACAACGTAAGTGCCATTGAATTGGGTTTTCCCCACGATTTCTTAAAGAGTTCGACGGTGCAAGATTTTGCCTTCGGAGGGGGACTGGCAAAAATTGACCCCCGACTTTAAAATTGCTGCTACCTTCTAGTCTGGGCGGGTTTACGTGGGTATTTGGCGTTCCATTGCAGATATCGGCGAAGCCGCCCTTAGAGGGATGATTGACATTTTTGCTGTGGGCGCGAGGTTAAACTGACGCCCACAGCGCAAATCTCACCACCTTGGTTTCTTGTCGCAGACTCGCGCAAAATCTTAGGTTTATCGTTGCGGTTGCGTGGTTTCTTTGATATTGTTGAGACAGGTGCTCTTCGGTGAGTTTAACCCCACTCTATGAAACTGTCAATGGTTAATCTATCGGAAGTCAGAAATGTCGGTGGACTTTTTGTATATTAGGATACAAAATTTCCCAATTAGCGCTCGGATGAGTGAAAAAAAAGCCAGGTTTGTCAAATCAAAAAGCAACATAAACTTGATGACAAATTTTCTTTCATCTCCAAATAAAGCAATAAAACTCGCTCTTTTTTCACGCCGTACCTGCCAGTTAAGAGTCATTTTACAAGGTCGATCGGCATTTTAACGGCTTTTGAACCCAGCATACAAGCTAAGCGCGTCCTGAGATAGAAGTCATCCTTCAGATAGAAGTTAGGGCAGAAAAACTGGGTTACATTTAACAGCAATAGCAAGTCTAACAATATTAACTTATCTCCAAGTTTCAATTCTGAAAAAAGCAGATAAGCGTGTTTCTCCGCAGCTAAACAGTTTCTTTGTTTGGCTCACTGAATGCGGTTCTTGCTAGTCAATAAAAGTTCTCAGATTTATGCTTGCGACTTTCAGTAAGAGAATGCTGAGAAATATATCCTATTGACAAATTTTAACGGACAAATTTTCATGGACAAATTCCCGAGGCTAATATGTCGCCCCCAGAAAACTCAGTAAACAATAGTTATAGCAATAAAGAGCGAGCATGGGAGATCCGATTTACCTCTATAGATCCAGCCAAATCGCCCTCTCAATTTGCTTCCTCGCCCGCATTGCGCGCCAACTTATCAAAAACTGAGGCTTTAGATGCACCAGATTTAGTTTGCCTGTCTCATTTGCGGTGGAATTTTGTCTATCAGCGTCCGCAACATCTCTTAAGTCGTTGTGCCAAAAGTCGTCGCGTATTCTTTGTAGAAGAACCGATTTATAGCGTGGCTACTGATTGGTGGCTTGATGTCAGCATCCACGAAAGCGGAGTCTGGGTAATAGTACCGCACCTGACCAAAGGAACCAGCGAAGCAACAGCACAAACTGCTCAGCAAGCCATGCTAGATGATTTGTTTCGAGCGGCCGAAATCACCCAGTACATCCTCTGGTATTACACACCAATGGCTGTGAGTTTCACCAACCACTTAAAGCCGCTAGCTGTAGTCTACGATTGCATGGATGAATTGTCAGCATTCAAAGGCGCACACCCCGATTTAAAAGCCAATGAAAACCAACTATTAAAGCGCGCCAGCGTAGTATTTACAGGCGGACACAACCTTTACGAAGCCAAGCAGCACCAGCACCCAAACATTCACGCCTTCCCCAGCAGCATCGAAAAAGAACACTTTGCGACCGCCAGGAATCTTTCACAAGAACCGACGGATCAAAAAGACATTCCTCACCCGCGTTTGGGATTTTATGGCGTTATAGACGAACGCATGGATATCAAACTGCTGGGGGACATAGCCCAAGCAAGGCCGGACTGGCATTTAGTCATTATTGGCCCGGTGACGAAAATCGCTCCGACAACTCTGCCAACCCACCCAAATATCCACTATCTCGGGGGGAAATCTTATCAAGAACTGCCACTGTATCTTGGCGGGTGGGATATCGCAATGCTGCCTTTTGCGATAAACGAATCGACTAAGTTTATTAGTCCCACGAAAACTCCAGAATACCTCGCTGCCGGCAAACCTGTGATTTCTACTCCTATCCGCGACGTGGTGCGGCCCTACGGAGAAAAGGGCTTGGTTCGGATTGCTAGCAATTCTGAAGAATTCGTTGCTTGTGCCCAAGAAATCCTCAGCGAAAGTTCGGACGTTCGCACCAAGTGGCTCAGCCAAGTAGACGCCTTTTTAGCAGACAATTCTTGGGACAATACCTGGGGCGAAATGCTGGGGTTGATCGAAAGTGCGATCGACCAGAAACGGCAGAAAGCCGAAGACCGGATCAAAGTTTTAAGTTAGGAATGTTGAGGTTGAATTTAAAGAGTTACACTTTACGGATTCAAAAATTAACACTCAACAATCCTCGCTTTATCTCCAATTACCAATTATTCCTTACCCTTACCCACAATTAGAGGTGTTTCAATGTTTGACTATTTAATCGTCGGAGCCGGATTTGCAGGTAGCGTCATTGCCGAAAGACTAGCAAATGAAGCTGGAAAAACTGTCCTGATAATTGATACCCGCAACCACATCGGCGGCAACGCATACGATCACTACGACAACCACGGCATCCTGGTACACAAATACGGCCCCCACATTTTTCACACCAATTCGCGCCCAGTTTTCGAGTATCTTTCGCGCTTCACCGAGTGGCGGCCCTACGAACACCGCGTCCTCGCCAGCGTTGACGGTCAACTGCTGCCAATTCCCATCAATCTCAACACCGTCAACCAACTTTACGGACTGAATCTCACCTCATTTGAAGTAGAAGATTTCTTCGCGAAAGTAGCAGAACCAAAGGATTACATTCGCACTTCTGAAGATGTGGTTGTCAGCAAAGTCGGTCGCGAACTTTACGAGAAATTCTTCCGCAACTACACCCGCAAACAGTGGGGAATGGATCCGTCGGAACTCGACAACTCAGTGATTGCGCGCGTACCCACTCGCATTAACCGGGACGATCGCTATTTTACCGATACCTATCAAGCAATGCCGCTGCACGGCTACACTCGGATGTTTGAAAAGATGCTTTCTCACCCAAACATCAAGGTGATGCTGAATACCGACTACCGGGAAATTGAGGGTTTTATCCCTTACGGAGAAATGATTTACACCGGGCCGGTGGATTCCTACTTCAATTATTGCTACGGCAAACTTCCTTACCGTTCCTTGGAATTCAAGCACGAAACACTGAACGTACCCGTACACCAAAAAGCACCGGTCGTAAATTACCCCAACGAGCATTTATATACTCGCTGCACGGAGTTTAAATACCTCACCGGACAAGAGCATCAAAAAACTAGCATTGTCTACGAATATCCCCAAGCTGAGGGAGACCCTTACTACCCGGTTCCGCGTCCAGAAAATGCCGAAATTTACAAGAAATATAAGGCTTTGGCTGATGCAACTCCGGGAGTCTCTTTCGTGGGAAGGCTGGCGACTTACAGGTATTACAACATGGATCAAGTGGTCGCTCAAGCTCTGACAACTTACAAACAAATTACTACCAAGCCGGTAATTGAATTGGTAGAAAATGTTAACGGTTCGGCTTCTAATGTAAGCTCCTCCAATGCAGTTACCCCCCCTCGCCCAGCCGCAGCTTCTCTAGAAGTCGCTGCTGTCAAAAACGGCAACGGCAACGGCAACGGTAACGGCAACTCTGCTAGCAAGTAGTTGGAAGCTGCGAGTTACGGGTAAAAAGGTAAGGTGCCCACAGAGCACCTTACTCGGTTTTCATCAAAAGTTATTTAATAATTCAAACAAGGAGTGATGTAAAAATGAACGTTCTAGTTAAAATTGTTTTGTCTCATGAGGTTTTGGAAAATTCTCAATTTGCTCAGTTTCAGAAAGAAATACAGCGCCTCATTGAAAGCGGTGGGAAAATTCTTATGCTGGATTTCTCAAAAATAAATTTCCTGAAAAATTCCGAGTTAATGGCTGTAGTGGCGATCGTGAAATTAGTTAGGGACAGCGAATGTATACTTTTGATCTCTGCCATGAGCGAACAAGTTAGAATTCTCTTTGAACTCACGGGACTACAGCAAATATTTCAGTGTTTGCCGTTTGCAGAAGACTTTTCTCTCAAAAGTGAGCTAACTGAACCGTTAGGAGGTTTGCACAGTCTTGCTAGCTAGAGGGAGAGGGGGAGAGGGGGAGAGTGGGGAATAGGAAAAATCTTCCTGGTTTATTCTTCTTTCTTCTGACTAATGACTTCAGCACAAGAGAGCCTTCAGATGAGCCTGTATTAAGGTGCAGAACTTTTGCAAATTAATCAGCAAAAAACTTGTCAAAGTGGTGGTAATTGTGGCTAACCTATATATATAACTTCAGGTAGATGTGCCGATGAGTTGGTTAGGAAGAGAATTAGAAAATTGCGAGATAGAAGAGTCTGCAACTCTTGATAGTAAGGTCACAGTTCAAGGACGGAAAACAGGTTATCCCCGCCCTCAACTGCGCCGGAGCAACTGGATTTGTCTCAATGGTCAGTGGAGATTTGCTTACGATGACGCGGGACGCTGCGTGCAGCCGATCGATATTTCTGAGTGGACTCACACTATAGAAGTGCCGTTTGCTCCAGAATCGGCAAAAAGTGGGATCGGGGACACGAATTTTCACCCCAACTGCTGGTACGAGCGCGAATTTGACATACCCCATACAGAAGGAAGAACTCTCCTCCACTTTGGGGCCGTAGACTACCGCGCCCGCGTCTGGGTGAACGGTCAGTTTGTCATGGAACACGAAGGCGGACACACTCCTTTCAGCGCAGACATTACAGCACTTGTGAACCCCAACGGGCCGCAGCGGGTGACAGTCTGGGCGCAGGACGACCCGCAAGATTTGGAGCAACCGCGCGGCAAGCAAGACTGGCAAATAGAGCCACACAATATTTGGTATCCGCGCACGACCGGCATTTGGCAGACAGTCTGGGTAGAATTGGTGCCTCACACTTATATCGAGCGCATCCGCTGGACTCCCCAGTTTGAACGCTGGGAAATCGGTTTTGAAGCGTTTGTCGCGGGCGATCGCCAGTCGGGAATCCAGGTTAAAGTTAAACTGTCGATCGGCTGTATGCTGCTGGTCAACGACACCTACGAAGTCATCAACGGCGAAATCCACCGCCGCATCGCCCTCTCCGACCCTGGTATCGACGACTACCGCAACGAATTGCTGTGGAGTCCCGAAAAACCGACGCTAATTAATGCTCAAGTGCAGTTGTGGGCCGACGGCAAACTGCTCGACGAGGTTAAATCTTATACTGCCATGAGGACGGTCAGCATCCAGCGCGATCGCTTCATGCTAAACGGCCGCCCCTACTATTTGCGACTGGTGCTCGACCAAGGTTACTGGCCCGACACCATGATGACTGCCCCCTCCGACGAAGCTTTGCGCCACGATGTCGAATTAGTCAAAGCAATGGGTTTCAACGGCGTCCGCAAGCACCAAAAAATTGAAGACCCCCGATTTTTGTACTGGGCTGACGTGCTGGGACTCTTAGTTTGGGAAGAAATGCCCAGCGCCTACCGCTTCACTCCCAAAGCCGTTCAACGGCTGACGCGGGAGTGGACGGAAGTCATCGACCGCGACTCCAGCCACCCCTGTATCGTAGTCTGGGTGCCGTTTAACGAATCTTGGGGAGTTCCGAATTTAGTCGAAGCAGCAGCCCACCGCAACTACGTGCAAGCGCTGTATTTCTTGACAAAAACCCTCGATCCGACTCGCCCCGTCATCGGTAACGACGGCTGGGAAAGCATCGATACCGACATCCTGGCGATTCACGACTACGACAACAACCCGCACACCCTAGCCAAGCGCTACGGGCCCGAAGTCCAGCTAGCGGATTTGTTCGATCGCGGGCGTCCGGGAGGCCGCATCCTCACCCTCGACGGCCACCCCCACCAAGGACAGCCGATGATGCTGACAGAATTCGGTGGCATCGCCTGCGCTGGCCGCGAAAACCCGGATTTTTACAGAGTTTGGGGCTACGTACGCGCGTCGGACACCCAGGAACTGCAAAGGCGCTACACTGCGCTGCTGAAGGTGGTAAACCAAGTGGAAATGTTCAGTGGATTTTGTTACACACAGTTGACCGATACTTACCAAGAAGCTAACGGTTTGCTGTATGCCGATCGCACTCCCAAGTTTCCCCTAGAGGCGATCGCGGAGGCAACTCTCGGCGGGAATAGGGCCGAAGACAGTTCACTGCCGCAAGGTATTACTCAATGCTAATTGGTGATTTGTCAAGGAAAAAATGAAAATCTGAGATTTTTTTCTGATTTCATTTTGAGTTTTTGCCGATCGATATACTTCTTACAAAAATACCGTTTGTAGTAAGGACTTGAGTTTTTTATGATTGAAATCTAAGGAATTTAGTCCTGACTACAAACCTGAATGCCCGATTACCCATCCGATTGATGTTTCAAAGTTTTTTCATGGGCGGATTTGAATGTTCCACCCAGAGATTGCGATCGGGAAAACGCCTCGATGTCACAGCCGCCACCGGTCACGATAAATTTGCAGCAGCCGACTAACAACGCTTGCAGGATCAAGGCATTTACACAGTCCGCATTATTGGGGTGAATTATTACGATCGCAATCAGTGGATTCACAATGAAGACCCGATGAAATACACCGATCCGCTGTACCGCCCGTTTCGTGAAATGCTGCAAGAAGTGTTTGAGCGCTACCCCCGCCCCTTATTCATCGCATAAACAGGCACTGAAGACGATTTTAGACCTGTCTGGTTTAATTATGTGTGCACTGAGGTAATGGCGGCGATGAAAGCAGGAGTTCCGATAAAGGGAATCTGCTTGTATCCGATTGTCAACCATCCGGGTTGGGACGACGACAGGCACTGTTACAATGGTTTGTGGGATTATTGCAATGAATCGGGCGATCGAGAAATTTATCAGCCTTTGGCGGATGAATTGCAGTTTCAAAGGCAGCAGATTGAACCGCTGTTGAAGTTGCACGAGTAACCACTTCGATCTAATTCTGTAGGGTGCGCCGAAGCGCACCTTATACTAAATCGGCGTTAAAAATTTCTTAGAGACTCAGCGGTTGAAACCGCTTCTACACAAACGAAGTCCGCCTTCGCGGACTAAGAGATTGAGGGGGTATTAAAGCAGGATTATTATTTATTAACCTTTTATGCCCACTTGTCTATGCGTGCTTTCAAACTTTGAGCTATCGCTGTCATTAAAATGTCTAAGTTATAGCAATCCTAAATGATTTTCTGTGTGTAAGTATATTGACGTATTTTGGGGAAATCAAATGTATGTTCGTTAGTA